>NZ_QVFL01000015.1:29215-125845 GCF_003434225.1 Absiella sp. AM29-15 | reverse complement strand
AAGATAGCACGTTGCCAGGTCTGTTTGCCTCACATTTGTGAGGCTTTTTTAATTTATATGCATGTCAATTGCATAAAACAGAATAAAATGGTAATCTTTTTAACATACGCAAAGGAGGCATTTGATGCTGGAGCTTTTAGAAGATGTATTACATGATGCAATACCGATGCTGCCGTTTCTTTATATTACATATTTATTAATGGAATATTTAGAGCATAAAGGAAATGCACATTTTACAAGAATATTAGAGAATACGCGAAAACTTGGCCCTATTTTGGGAGCAATTCTGGGGGTAATCCCACAATGTGGCTTTTCCGTACTTGCTGTTGGATTATATTTAAATGGGACGATTACTGTTGGTACACTGCTTGCAGTATTTATATCAACAAGTGATGAAGCAATCCCCATTCTTGTATCTCAACCAAAAGAATTCAATACACTGATTGGTGTGATTGTGGTAAAGCTGATTGTGGCAATTATTGTAGGATATCTTGTTGATACTATGGTAAGACATCACCAATTAAAACAAAATCATCCAATTAAGAATATACATGCGGATTGTGAAAAAGAGGAAGAAGAACACGGGATATTCTATATTGCATTTATCCATACGATGAAAATATTTGTATTTGTTTTTGTGATTAACTTTATTCTTTCCTATATTATGGATGCAATTGGTCAGGATACTTTACGCATGTTTTTAGCAAATGGTTCCATTATTCAGCCTGCATTTGCAGCAATTGCTGGTTTTATTCCAAATTGTGCCGCTAGCGTGATTTTGGCTCAATTATATTTGGATCAGGTCATCAGCTTTGGCTCGTTGACAGCAGGATTGATTACAAGTGCTGGGCTAGGGTTACTTGTAATGTTGAAAATGTATGATAATAAAAAAGATATCATACGAATTATGCTAATATTATTTATGAGTGCTGTTGTGACCGGCATCCTATTACAGTTGTTTTTCTAAAACCGAACTTCGATTCGGTTTTTGTTTTTTTTACTTTCAATTTATAGTATAATACCAATAAAGGTGGTAAAGATATATGGATTATAAACAAGAATTTGAACAATTGGTACAAGAGAAAAGATATGAGGATGCCAGAATCCTTTTAGAACAAAATCACATCCATGCGTTGGAAGATCCTTTTTATTACGCCAATATGGGATGGATATTAAATCAGCTGGAACGTTTTGAAGAAGCAATTATCTGTTTAAAAAAAGGACTACAGTTATTTCCAGAAGATGGCTGGATGTATTCACAGATTGCCTATGCAGATGATCGTTTAGGCAAGTTGGATGATGCTTTGGATGCAATTGATCAGGCACTAAAGCTGGGTTTTGATGAACCATGGCTGCATGGTGAAAAAGGCTGGTGCTATAAAGAAATGCAGAAATATGATGAAGCTATTCAATGTTTTGAAGATGCTTTGATGGATGATGAAAATAATGTGTGGCTGTTAGCACAAGCTGCTTATAGTTATCTTTCAAAAGAAGACTATCAGAGTGCAGAAGAATATTTCTTAAAATGTTATCGACTGAAGCCAAATGATGATTCTATTTTTGATCTTGTGAATTTTTATAAGCATGTGAATGATTTTGAAAAAGCAATTACATATCTTGAAAAAACATCTTCCCAATATGAAGGCTGGAAGCAGTTTGAATTAGGAAATGCTTATCATGAATTAGGCAATGATGGAGAAGCAGTGGATCATCTGGAGCAATCCCTTGCCAGTGGGCGTGATGATACAGGAGTAAGAACACTATTAGGGGATGTATATGATGCTTTGAATCAAAAAGAAGAAAGCTGTTTACACTATGATCAGGCACTTGGTTATTATGAAAAAGCATTACAGCGGGATGAAGAAAATGATCGTGAATGGATCTGGCAGGAAATGATCTGGATTGCACATAAAGAAAAAAATTATGAAAAGAAATTATCATATCTGGATCGTGCTAGTGCAGAATTTCCAAATAATATATGGATGCAATATCATTATGCCCGTTGTTATTCAGATATGAATGACTATGCCAATGCTGTAAAAGCTTGTGAAAAATGCTTTGATCTTGGTGAAAAAAGTAAAGAAATGCTTGATTTATATGCTTGGAACCTTGGTCGTTGTGATAAAGAGGAAAAAGCTATTGAAACACTTTTAAAAAGAATTGATATGTATGGTGGAGAAGAATGGAATTATGGGGAGCTTGGCTGGGACTATGCTCAATTAAAGGATTATGATCAGGCATTGGCTTATTTTGAAAAAGCTTTGGCTGTAAATCCCGATAGTGAAATGCATATCTCTATGATTGGCTGGTGCTATTTAAGACTTGAACAATATGATCAGGCATTATCCTATTTGAAACATGCACAGGATGCAGGCCGTCAAGATGGCTGGATATTCTCTGTCATGGGAGAAACATATGCGGCTATCCATGAATACGGACAAGCGATAAACTGCTTCACAGAGGCATTAGAACGCGATTATGATGAACCATGGATTCATGAGGAAATAGAAACATTGCGTGAAAAGATGAATAAACAGAAACAACCAGGTTAAGCTAATAGAAATGGAGGTATGCGATTATGTGTGGAAGATATTATTTTTCAATTGAAGAAGCCCTGGCTTTTGCGAAATTAAAACAAAAGATCACACAAATGAGCATCTCTCATTATGCCCAACATGAAATTTTTCCTTCCCAAAATGCATTAGTTTTGGTGGAGGGACAAAACGATTATACTTTAGATGTTATGAAGTGGGGCATGAAAGGTTTTCAAAACAAACTGTTAATCAACGCAAGAAATGAAGGCATAGAAACTAAAAAAACATTTTTACCAATGTTACAGCATCGTTGTTTAATTCCTTGTAATGGTTTTTATGAATGGAAGAATAAAAAAAAGGTATTTATATACGAAAAAGAGGAACCGCTTTTTTATCTGGCAGGAATATATAATGAAAAGAAAGAATTCGTCATTGTGACAGGAGAAGCACAAAAGGAGATGAAGTTTGTTCATCATCGTACACCAATCATTCTGCATGAAAAGGATATTGAGCGTTATCTGAAAGGAGATTGTGAATTTGCAGTCGATAATGATGGTCTAGCATTTTCACTTGATGATCCAGATCTATGAAAAAATATCGTTCTTTTACCACTGTCTTTATCCTTATACTATTATGGCAGATCTTTGCTTCACGAACAGATAATGATTTTTTGATGCCTTATCCTTTGGATGTTTTACAATATATGCTCGCATTATTGTCAACACAGTCCTTTTATGTTGCGGTTGCGACAACATTATTACGTGTTTTTATAGGATTGACCATTGCATTTACCATGGCGATGTTATGCGCAACACTTGCTTATCGTCATAGAGTATTTCATGATTTATTCTATCCAATACTACTATTAACAAGGAGTATTCCTAACATTTCCTATGTTATCATTATCTTATTGTGGTTTGGTGCTGAGAAAAGCTCCGCTATCATTACGTTTTTAATCTTATTTCCCATGATGTATGCCAATCTTTATGAGGGATTAGGTAATATCAATCGGGATTTGCTTAATGTGATGAAGATATATCCCGAAAAAAAATCATATTTGATTCGTAAAATCTATATTCCTTTGCTTCACAGCTCCATTAAGGCCTCTTTACTGACTGGAATATCCTTTGGCTTTAAAGTAGGTGTCATGGCAGAAATCGTCGCTCAGGCACAAAATGGGATTGGAAGGCAAATGAATTATTGTAAAGTAAGCTTTGATATGACAGGCGTATTTGCATGGACTGGCTGGATTATTTTATTAGCCTTGATTATGGAAATCTTCATACATTTAATTTTATATAGAAAAAAAGAAGTTCATTGAGAACTTCCTATTGATTTTTAATCACAGGGGATACCTTTTTATATGAAATAAAGACAATTAATGATACCAACACACCCTTTAATAAATTGAATGGTACTGTAGATAAGAGTACAAATGCCAGTAAACCGTTGATATTAGGATTAATCGCTGTACCCATTGCAATCAATGCATCTAATGGGATTTTCATGAAAAATGAATACGCTGGCAGAATGATAAAGTAATTAATCAATCCTCCCATAATCGTCATACTGATTGTGCCATAAATCAATCCAATACAAGCATTTTTTCTTGTCTTGTTTTGATGGTAAACAAAGGTTGCAGGTAATACGAAAGCTAAACCAATCAGAAAATTACTTAATTCTCCTGTCCCTGCGGTAATGGTACCATTAAACAATAAATTTAATGCGATTTTAAGCGCTTCAATACAAACGGCAGCCCATGGTCCTAGGGCAAATCCTCCGATTAAAACGATTACTTCGTCAAAGCCCAGTTTATAAAATGCTGGTGCAAATGGAAGTGGAATCTCAAACAGCATGACTAGAAAGGCCAAAGCTCCTAAGATACTGACTTTTGCGATGGTGTTGACACTCATCCTGCTTCTGTTTTTTGTTGAAACACCTGCTGACATAATAATTCCTCCTTTTTTGCCAGCCTTTTTTATCTTTTACAAAATAAAAAAGGTTTTCAACAAAACCTTTAGGGATTACATAAAAAGAAAACACATACTTCTTCCATCCAGACTATACTGTCGCCACCGGAATTTCACACGGTTCCTGCCATATTGGCTTGCGGGGGTTACCGCCGATTGGGAATTTCACCCGACCCTGAAGTTTTTGTCATGTATATACTAGCACAAATCAGAAATTTGTCAATTCATATGTTCTTTTTGTTTTCTTTAAATTTTCGATAGGATACCGATCTACGATTTTTCATATAAGCTTCTTCTCCTGGAAAAAAGACTGGATTTTTATGATCAGATTTAAATTGATGAATAGCATCTTCACCATCTTCCAGCATTTTTTCTATATCAAAAGACACGAAGAGCTTTGGTGGAATCATATAGATCGGTGTATCTTTTATATCATCTTTTTTCATCATCAGCCATTCATGATAAGTCTGTGGGCAAAGCATGATAATATCATAGGGTTGCTTTTGTAGATACATAAACATGAATTGGGCATGATCTATATGATGCTTTTTCGATAGACCTGATGCCATAAGCTCATTATTTAATCGTTTGACTAAAACACTTGATGAACAGCCATTATTGCATACGATTAAGATATTCATGTCATCACCATCCTTGTGTTCATCATACCATATCATTTTGTTCATGTGAAGTTTCTTTCAAATTGTGTGAAAAAATATGAAATCAAAAGCTTACTAGAAAATATATGTGAAAAGTGGTATAATATCCCACAAGTGAAGGGAGTTTTTATTCATGAAATGGTTACAGAATTTTATGCGTGGGCGCTATGGTGTTGATCAGTTGAATTTCTTTTTGCTGATTTTGGCAATTGTGATTATGGTACTGGCAACGTTATTTCGCATACCATTTGTTTCCTGGATATCCGTTTTGTTACTGGTATTAAGTTATTTTCGTATGTTTAGCCGAAAAGTTTATAAACGTTCTGCAGAAAACACAAAATATCTTCGTATGGTATATCCAATAACTTCTCGCTGGAAAAGTCTGAAGAAGCGTTGGAAAGATCGTAAGACACACAAATATCTGAAATGTCCAAATTGTAAACAAGAAATGCGTGTTCCAAAGGGCAAAGGTGAGATTACAGTAACTTGTCCAAAATGTCGTACAAAATTTGATGCAAAATCTTAAAGCCTGAAATTTCAGGCTTTTTTAATGTATAAAAGTGAAGGCATAGGTACTATGAAAGCTTTACATATAATAGAAAAGACTGTCAAATTTGGACAGTCTTATGCAAGTTATTCTATTTCTTCAGCTGAAACTCTTTCTCTATAGAATTGTCTACGATCTTGAGGTGTTAAACCTTTTTTACGTAAACGAATGCAATCTGGCACGATTTCAACAAGTTCATCATCGTTGATCCATTCCAAAGCTTCTTCTAATGACATGACTCTTGGTGGAGTTAAACGCATTGCCTCATCATTTCCTGATGAACGAATGGCAGTCAGCTTCTTGTTTTTCAATGGGTTAACATCCATATCAACAGTACGAGCAGATTCACCAATGATCATACCTTCATATACTTCTGTCTGTGGAGAGATAAACAATGTTCCTCTTTCCTGTAAATTCCATAATGCATAAGTCATGGCACTGCCTGTTTCAGTTGAAATCATGGCACCGTTTGCACGCTGCTGGATTTCTCCTTTGTAAGGCGTATAACCTTTGATACGACGTACCAGAGTTCCTTCACCACGTGTATCATTGATGAATTCACTACGATAACCAAGAAGTCCTCTTGTAGGTGCTTCATAAGTGATACGTACATATCCGTTTTCTTCTACCATATCAATCATGGTACCTTTTCTTAAGTTCAATTTATTGATGATGGTACCTGAATATTCTTCAGGAGCGATTGCTACAACTTCTTCCACTGGTTCTACTGTCTTGCCATTTTCATCTTTATGTAAGATAACTTCTGGTTTTGATACAGCAACTTCATAACCTTCACGGCGCATCTGTTCAAGCAATACAGAAATATGAAGTTCTCCACGTCCGCTTACTTTGAAGCAATCTCCACTTTCAGTAGGTTCTACTTTTAAACCAACGTTTACTTCCAGTTCTTTTTCCAAACGTTCTTTCAAGTTACGGCTGGTAACGAATTTACCACTCTTGCCTGCGAATGGGGATTTATTAACGATGAAGTTCATACTTAATGTAGGTTCTTCAATTTTAATACTTGGAAGAGGCATTTCATGATCTTTTTCACATAATGTTTCACCAATAGAGATATCTGCGATACCTGCAACTACAACGATATCACCAGCATGTGCTTCCTGTACAGAAACACGGCTCAATCCACGATATACGAAAATCTGGCTGGTACTTTTTGTACGAGAGTTGCCAAAAGAATCACAAACGACAATCTGTTCCTGTGCTTTTAAAACACCCTGATAAATTCTACCGATACCCAAACGTCCGATATATTCATCATATGCCAAAGCAGATACCTGCATCTGTAATGGTTCATCATCCATATCAGGATAAACATCACAGTGTTTCAAGATTGTCTTAAACAATGGTTCAATGGAATCACTTGGTGTATCCAAATCGTATTGTGCAATACCCTGTTTAGCAATACCATACAGGATAGGGAAATCTAATTGTTCATCTGTAGCATTTAAGTCTAAGAACAGTTCATAAACTTCATCTACAACTTCCTGAGGACGGGCATCTTTTTTATCGATCTTATTGATCAACAGAATAGGACGAAGTCCCATTTCTAATGCTTTGCTTAAAACAAAACGTGTCTGAGGCATTGGACCTTCTGAAGAGTCAACCAGCAGGATAACAGTATCAACGGTCTTAATGATACGTTCTACTTCACTGGAGAAATCCGCATGGCCCGGCGTATCCACGATATTGATTTTTACACCGTCATGAATGACTGAACAGTTCTTGGAATAAATCGTGATACCACGTTCTCTTTCCAAATCATTACTGTCCATAACACAATCGATTACTTCTTCATTGCTGCGAAATACATCACTTTGACGAAGGAAAGCATCTACCAATGTAGATTTTCCAGCGTCTACGTGGGCAATGACCGCTATATTTATAATTTTTTCTTTTTCGCTCATATTTTATTCCACCTTTTAGACCAACTATAATAATATAACGAAATTCCAATAATAACAACTTTTTTCGCATATTTATGCATTATTTTCACTTCTTTTTCAATATACTAGAAAGAAAAAGGTGATGAAGATGAAACTTAAAAAGATTGTATGCCCTTTCTTGTGTCTGATGATTTTATGCAGTTGTTCGCATGTTTCATTTAAAAAGAAAAACAATCCTAATCAGGAGGTTGGAGAAAGCATTCAGGAAATGGGCTTTAAGGACCATAGTGTGTATAGTATTTTATATCCAAAAACAGGAATTGATGATTTAGACGATAAAATTAAAGCAATTGTGGAAGATGGACATAAAGCATTTGATGAAAAGACACAGGCGTATAAAGAAAAGCGTAAAGCGGAATATAATGTCAGTTATGAATCTTATGTAAAAGATGAGCGCTATCTTTCTATTCGACTGGATATATATGAGAGTATTTATGAAAATCATGAAGAAATCAAAACGCTTGTTTATGATAGTAAAGAAAAACGTTTTATAGGCTTAGAAGATATTTTTCAGGGAGATTATCTACACGCTTTATCTAATCAGGCACAAACATATTTTAAAGAGCGGTTTCCACAGGAATGTAACCAGAAAAACTTTGAACTGCATAGTTCTGCTGCAGTTGAAAACTTCGCATCCTTCGTATTGAAGAAAGATCGCGTTGTATTTTATTTTTCACCGGGATATTTATTTGATAATGCAGCCAGTATGGAAATCATGTATACAGATTTTAAAGATTATATCGATTTAAGTCCTGAAACGACTTTTGCTTATGTACCATATGATCAGGTATTAAATGAAAATGTAAAACCAATTGATCCAGATAAACCGATGGTGGCACTTACATTTGATGATGGTCCAAGTCCAAAATATACGGAAAGAATCCTTGATGCATTAAAGGAATATAATGCCAGTGCAACCTTCTTTGTGCTTGGCTCTAATGCAGAAAATGCTCCCAAACTTTTGCAACGAATGGTGCTGGAAGGCAATGAAATTGGTAATCATACCTATTCACATAAACAATTAACGACCTTGTCAAAAGCCGGTATTGAAGAAGAAATCAAAGAAACAAAGGAGTGTATTTATACCATTACGCATATTTATCCTCATGTATTACGACCTCCTTATGGCATTAAAAATGATACAGTTGTGAAATGCGCAGAGGATGCCAAGGTTGTGACATGGAGTCTGGATACCAGAGATTGGAAGGATAGAGATGCAAAAATTGTTGTGGAGCGTATCTTAAAAGATGTAAAAGATGGGGATATCATTTTGATGCATGATCTATATGCCTCCAGTGCACAGGCTGCGGCTATCGTCATACCCAAATTACAGGAAATGGGCTATCAACTGGTGACTGTATCACAATTATATGAAGCGAAAGGAATGTAGCAGTTCCTTTTTTTATCGTTTATGTAAGCGTTTAAAAATTCAAAAAATATACACATATTGAAAAAAGTATGCTATAATAAAAAAAACAGAAAGCTGGGATAGTTATGAACTTTATCTTTATATCCCCAAACTTTCCTGAAAATTACTGGAAGTTTTGTGAAAGCCTTAGAATCAATGGTGTCAATGTGCTGGGTATAGGGGATCAGCCATATGAAGCATTGTCATATGAATGTAAGCACTCTTTGCAGGAATACTATTATGTCAATGATATGAATGATTATGAGCAGCTGTTTAAAGCTGTTGCGTTTTTTTCATACAAATATGGTAAAATCGACTGGCTGGAATCCAATAATGAATACTGGATGCGATATGACGCAAAACTGCGTACGGATTTTCATATTACCACGGGTTATCAGGAAGATGAAGTGGAAATGGTTAGAAACAAGGCGTTGATGAAAAAAGGGTATTTAAAGGCACATATCAAAAGTGCCAGACAAATTGAAGTACAGTCTTATCCACAGGTCAAAGACTTTGTACAGAAATGCGGATATCTTTGTATCGCAAAGCCAAAAGATGGTGTTGGAGCTTTTCAGACTTATCGTCTGAATTGTGATGAAGATGTAGAAAAATTCATGAAACAGCCTCATGAGAATTATGTTATGGAGGAATTCATAGAGGGAACAATTGTTACATATGATGGCATTGTAGACAGCTTGGGAACCATCATATTAGAAACATCACATGTTTTCCCTGTAGGAATCATGGATATCGTCAATCAGAAAAACCATCTTGCATATTACAGCGAGCGTGAGATTCCATCTGATCTTAAAAAAGCAGGCAAGGCTGTTTTAAAAGCCTTTAAAGCAAAAGGCAGATGGTTCCACTTAGAATTTTTCCGACTCGCACACGACAAAGAGGGAATGGGAAAGAAAGATGATTTAATAGGATTAGAAGTCAATATGCGTGTACCTGGCGGGTATACCGCAGATATGATTGACTATGCCAACGAAATTGATGCCTATCAAATATGGGCAGATATGGTTTGTGGCTATGGTGCACGTTCCTTAAAGAAAGCACCATATTATGGGGTATATGCATCACAAAAATATCATCGGCACTATTGTCATAGCACAAAAGATATTCTGCAAACCTATGGTTCACATATACGGATGCATGAATATTTGCCAGAAATATGGCAGGATGCCATGGGAGATGAAACATTTATCGCTTGTTTTGAAACGATGGACGAAGTACATGCATTTATAGACTATGTCCAGAAGGAGGAAACAGTATGAAGATCGAATATTATAAGGAATTTTCTCATGAATTAAACCGCGATATGGAATTTAAAGTGTATGGAGAAACAGGCAAGCCTTGTCTTGTATTTCCGGCACAGGATGGACGCTTTTACGATTTTGAAAACTTTGGAATGATCGAAGCAGCTCAGGAATATATTGATGCAGGACGTGTACAGTTCTTCTGTTGTGATTCCATTGATGCGGAAACATGGAGTAAAGAAGATGGCAATCCAAGACAGCGCATTGAACAACACGAGCGTTATTATCACTATATTGTAGATGAATTAGTCCCAAGAATTCACGAAATCAATGATCCAGGACAAACAGAAATCAAAGGCATTATGACCTGTGGATGTTCTTTAGGAGCATTTCATGCATTGAATTTCTTCTTAAGAAGACCAGATTTATTCGATAAAGTAATCGCCATGTCTGGTATTTATCATGCAGATTATTTCTTCCATGACTATCATGATGAATTAACATATTTGAATTCACCAAGTGATTATCTGCCAAATATGCCAATGGATCACCCATATATGGAGTTATATAAAAAATCAGAAGTCATTTTATGCTGCGGTCGAGGTGCATGGGAGCAGGAAATGGAATACAGCTTGCATCAGATGCAGCAGATTTTTGAAGAGAAACATCTGGATGTATGGATTGACTATTGGGGATACGACGTATCACATGACTGGTACTGGTGGAAGAAACAAATTGATTACTTCTTACAATTCGTTGTTTAAAGGTCTGATTTATTCAGATCTTTTTTTTGTTTATATATTTTATGGATATCTAACATTGACAGTTGACAAATATCTATTATCATAATATTATATATATGTCAAACAAAGGAGATAGATACATATGAAACAAGGATACCGTACCATTATGCATCATCGCTGCTTTATGCAGAATTTAATTGCTAATCTTATCAATCGTTTAGGAGATTCCATTGATATGATCGCCTTTAGCTGGCTTGTTTATGCACTTACAGATTCAGCTGCATGGTCTGCTATCGTATTAGGGGTAAATATTTTGCCTAACATTCTTATTCAGCCAATCGCTGGAGCTATTGTTGAACAACAGCCTAAAAAACGTGTTATGGTCTTATGTGATCTAGGTAGAGGCGTGCTTACGGGTTTGATCATTCTCTTATATATCAACCAATTATTGTATCCATGGATTCTTCTGGTCATCACATTTATGAATAACACATTAGAATCCTTTAGAAATCCTGCAGAAACGGGATTTATCCCACGCATTCTGCCTAAGGAGGACTATGATTTTGGTTTATCATTAAATCAGTCCAGTGCCAGAATATTTGAGTTGATTGGAACAGGAATTGCTGGTGTGATATTAAGTGTTGGAGGGATTGCAGGAGCAGTTGCTATCGATATGCTAACATTCTTTATATCTGCATTTCTTATTGCTACCATTCCTCTTCAGGAAGAAAAAGCCGAAAAAAAAGCAACGATCCGATTACAGTGCGCTTCTTATTTACATGATTTAAAAGATGGCTATCGCTATCTGAGGGGCACAAAAATTCTATTCACACTTGCCATACTGGCTTGTATCATGAATATGACATTGGTTCCATTAAATTCATTTGAAGCACCATATATCAGTGGAATCCTTCATGCACCTGCTTATATGCTTTCTTTGTTATCCATCATGATGACGATTGGTATTGGTGTCGGCTCTTTCCTGTACCCTTATGCACACCGCCGCTTTTCTAATCATGTTCTATTAGCATTCGGTGGAATGATGACGGGCGTCTATTATGCAGCTTTGACCCTTATTCCAGGTGCACCATCAATGGAAATTATTGGAATCTGTATTGGCATATCCAGTTTCTTATTTGGATTATTTGCAGGAATTATCATATCTTTAGTAAATATTGCATTTATGAGCAGGGTAGATACAGCTTATGTATCAAGAGCCAGTTCTATCTTGTCCGCAATTGCTACAGCAGGAATGCCAATTTTATCCTTCATTTTAAGTGGAGTATGCAGCTTTGCCAGTGTTTTAGATATTCTTCTTGTATGTGGAATATTTACAATTGTGTTATTTGCTGGTATGATGTTCATGAAGTCACTCAACGATTTATAAAAATGGAGGAATGACGATGATTCGTTATGAAAAAAGACTAAGACCGATATTGGAATGTATCGGTCTTCTAGAGCATTATGTAAACCAGGATTTAGAACTGAAACATGTAGATTCTTTATCTACTGAGCAAAATGATGATTTAAAAGAATGGTATTCTTTAATTGAAGAAGCTGGAAAGATGATGGAAGCACAGTTTCCACAAGAAGCATATTTATTTCGTAATTTAAACAAACAAGGAAACAGTTCTTTGGTACGTGCTATTGTGCAGACCAGCTCAGAAGAAGAAACAAGCAGTGATACGAAAAAAACATTTCACGCTATTCGATCATTCTATAAGAAAGATCCCTGCGCATTCTTAAGGAAGATTGTCACTTCAGGAAAAGAAATTTATAAAGAAGATATCAATGAAGAAGATTTACCAGCCCTTTTAGATGAAGTCCTTTATGAAGATGATATCAAATGGAAAATATGGAAGATTCATTCTCAATTAGAAACCTATTTGGATAAAATAGAAATGATGATTTCAAGCATTATGCAGTTATATGAGAAACACATCAAAGTATATGAGAGATTATTAAATGTTTATCTGGAAGATATCACCTATACAAATAAAACCAAGGACTGTTTTACTTATATCTGTGATAGTTTAAATGTTCATTTTCATGAGGTACAAGAGGTAGTTGTGATTCCTGTTTTATCCGATGTGAATGAAATTACATTCATGTTTAATGAAAAAATACATAAAGAGGATAAAGACATACTATTCGTTTTTTGGGGAATTGTCCTCATCAGAAAGATGTTACATGAAGAAGATAACATAACAAAGGAACAGATGTGTTCTACTTTGAAGCTGTTAAGTGATCCCAGCAAATTTGATATTCTAACATTTATATCTCATAAAAAGGCGTATGGAGCACAAATAGCAAATGAACTCAATTTATCGACACCAACCATTTCTTATCATATGCAGGCATTAATGAATGCCCAGTTAGTAACCTTTGAAAAAGATAACCAGCGTTTATATTATCATTTAAACCGCGAATATCTAAAAGGCTTTTTGCAACAGGTAGAAAAAACATTGTTAAATGAATAACTATGGTATAACCTTATCATAGTTATTTTTTACTTTTTTATATATTTTATCTTGCATTTTTAGAATAATATGGTATTATATTTAGGCAAACAAACGGAGGTTTAGCTCAGTTGGGAGAGCGTCTGCCTTACAAGCAGAGGGTCAGCGGTTCAAGTCCGTTAACCTCCACCAGTATAGTAAACGAGCTGTTCGATTAACGGACAGTTTTTTTGTATATAAGAAAATTAACCGCTGAAATAAATTAACTTACCAACGTTATAAAAAAACACATTCTTACATGAATAATGTAAGAATGTGTTGTATCCTATACATGAGGTGAGTTAAGATGAAAGATCATGAATATCAGGACTTCTATCAGTACATGAAAGAAACACGCAGTTTTTTTCATCAACAGTTATTTTCTCAGGACATTATGTATTTTTGTAAGATTTGGAAGAGTCACAGACAAGCTTTTGCCCAATATTGTAAGAAACAAGATTGTGTACGCACGTATATTTTATTAAATCAACGATGTGTTGATTATGAAACATCACTGTTAGATCACAAGTATTTGCATCAGCAGATCAGTGAACAACATTATCATCATATGCAAAGACAAATTGAAAAAGTATTTATTTAAATCTGCTAGAATAATTTATCTTCATCAATTTAAATAAATTATAAATTATTAAGGTTTTTATAACTTTGTATAAACGGTACATTAGATAACAATTAGGTCACAAATAACGATGTCAAAATATGAATGAAATAGGAAAAACCCGGAGTTAAGGGGGAGCTCCGGGTTTTCCTAAATAATTATGTTTATTTAAGGGGATAGAAAATTGTATGAATTATCATTAGGGAGAATGATAATTCATACAAGCAAGGTTTACTTTCCCTTGCTCCCCTATATGTTATCAATAGAATGTAAAATGATAATGTGATAAATAAGGGAAAATATGTGATTATAATATGGTGGAGATTTATGATGTGTATAAGACATTTTGTAAGGATTATACGGAAGCAAACTTCAAAGTGATATAAAAAGTAAAAATCTTTATTTCTATTTATTTGATGATTTGCAACAAACTTGCAACATTCTAAAACAAAACAATTTATAAAAAGATGAAGAAAAGTCTTTGAATAAAGGTTTTAGCACAGAAAAAAGGCGTTTAGGGGAACGCCTTTTTTCTCAATAATAATTATTAAGGGGATAGAATGTATAGAAAATAATTAGGGGGATTATTTTCTACCAGACAAAGAAACCTTTGTCTGGTAATAGAATAACCTAAAGATGCGGAAAAAAGATAGGGCAAATTTGTGAAATTGTGTGATTATTGTTTGACAATACTAGCCAATAGGATCATACTATCACAAAAATCTTTTCTTTTATGTTCAGGCAATTGTCGAAAAGCGTTTAGAATACGCATTTCTTTATCGTCCTGAACTACAAATTGCATATTGTTTGTCTGATGAAGATGTAAAACTTCACAGATATCAATCTCTAATATCGTACAAAGTCTTGTCAATGTATCGAGATCTGGATATGAGATATCGTTACAATAACTGGATATCGTACGCTGATTTACGTTCAATAAACTCCCTAGTTGTTTCTGTGTCATGTTTTTATTTTCTAATCCCGCTTTAATGATTCCTCCGATTTTAAGCATGGAATGCACCTCTTTCTGTAATATATAGTATAAAGGACAATATTTGTTTCAACGAAAAATACCATTACAAATGGTATTATAAAAATAAAGATAAAATCATAGTATCATAAAGTATGATGGCATAGGAGAGCATAATTGTAAAAAGAATTGCATCTTTTTTGCGTCATACGAAATAAAAAAATACCCAGGTATCATAACATAAAATATCCAAGAGGACAGATATTGGTTATTTCGTGTTCGATTATATAGTGAAAAGTTTAAAATATTAAACTTTTTGTTTAGAAATTATTGCATATGGCGAAAAAATATGTATAATAATCTTGTTTCAAATATAATACGAAAAGTTTAGTGGGACTAAACTAAAGGAGGAATGTCATGGATATCGGACAGAGAATCAAACAGTTAAGGATTCAAAATGAGCTGACATTGGAAGAGCTTGCATCACGCAGTGAATTAACCAAAGGCTTTCTATCGCAGGTGGAACGTAACCTGACATCACCTTCTGTGTCTACATTAGAAGATATATTAGAAGCATTAGGTACAGACCTTGCGACCTTTTTCAAAGACAGTAAGGAAACTAAAGTTGTCTTTCATAAAGACGATTACTTTATTGATGAACATGAGGAATATTGTATCCACTGGATCGTTCCAAATGCTCAGAAAAATGAAATGGAGCCTATCCTTTTAGAATTACATACCAATGAAACATCTATGGTGATTGAACCACATGATGGAGAAGAATTCGGTTATGTACTGGAAGGAAGAATCACACTTGTTTATGGAGATAAGGAATATCCTGTGAAAAAAGGGGAAACCTTTTACATTAATGGAAAAGCGAAAAATTATTTAAAGAATACCGCTAAAAATGACGCAAAAGTTTTGTGGATCACAACACCACCACGCTTTTGATGAGGAGGAAGTCGTAATGGAGAAAAAGAAACTTATTGAATTTCGCAATATTGTGAAAGATTTTGATGGACAGCTGGTTTTAAAAGGAATCAACCTGGACATTTATGAAAACGAATTTGTCACATTGCTGGGGCCTAGCGGTTGTGGAAAAACTACGCTGTTACGTATCTTGGGTGGCTTTTTACAACAAAGTGAAGGGAAAGTCGTATTTGATGGAGAAGTGATTGATGATCTTCCTCCATATAAACGTGAATTGAATACGGTATTCCAAAAATATGCATTATTCCCACATATGAACGTGTATGATAATATCGCTTTTGGCTTAAAAATCAAAAAGATGAGTAAGGATGTTATTGAACAGAAAGTCTTAAAAATGCTGAAGCTGATTGGTCTGGAAGGATATGAAAAGAAAAATGTAACATTACTATCCGGTGGACAACAGCAGCGTATTGCGATTGCACGAGCACTTGTAAATGAACCAAAAGTCTTATTATTAGATGAACCATTGGGTGCTTTGGATTTAAAGCTGCGTAAAGAAATGCAATATGAATTAAAGAAGATCCAACAGGAAGTAGGAATCACATTTATCTATGTAACCCATGATCAGGAAGAAGCTTTAACAATGTCTGATAAAATCGTGGTAATGAAGGATGGCGAGATTCAACAGGTAGGTACGCCTACAGATATTTATAACGAACCAGAGAATCGTTATGTAGCAAACTTCATTGGTGAAAGTAATATCATACCCGGAGTCATGCTGGATGATTATAAAGTTATGTTTGACGATATTACCTTTGACTGTGTAGATTTTGGCTTTAAGAAAAATGAAAAAGTCGATGTTGTCATTCGTCCGGAAGATTTAGATATCGTTAAAGAAGAGGATGGCAAAATGACAGGTGTGGTGAAATCTGTTTTGTTTAAAGGTGTTCATTATGAAATTATGGTAGAAACAGTACCTGGAACCAATGTAACGGTAATGATGAATGTCACAAAGGAACATGATGTTGTGTCCAGTGATGCTAAAGAAAAAATTTCTGCCAATGACTTCTATGTGGATATTGAGGATGTGAAAGAATTAAATGATGCAGAGATCATTGCACGTGCGGATGCACAGGCTTGGGATCCTGAAAATGATGAATATATTTCTATAAATAAAATAGAATATGATATTCCTGAAACAATAGGAACATATCCTGTAACCTTCTCTACAAGTTCTGGAACAAGTGTATCAATCAAAGTATTCGTTGTTCAACAGAAATATGTAGAAAATCCAAAAGCAAATGAAGCAATATCTGCGTTCAACTTCTTTAAAACAGTAGATGAATTAAAAGAAAGTGCCGCAATTGATACAGATTTAAAAACATGGGCAAATGCGCAAAGCTGGAAGCTGAGTGATGAAAGTGATGTGGAAATCAGCAACGTAGATTATGATTTTGATCCAAGTAATATCACAGAAGGTACTTATGAAGTAACGTTCTCTACACAGGGACGTGAATTCAAAGTACACACAACAGATATCGCAGAAGAAGGAGCAGAAGTGGGTCTAAGCTTCTTCCCAGAAGATATCCATGTTATGAGTAAGATGGGATACTAGGATGAAAACGTTTAAACGTTTAACAATTCCATATATTGTATGGATGATCGCAATGATCGTCATCCCTATGTTTCTGATTGTTGTATATGCATTTACGACACAGGGCAATGATGTAGCGACTTTACAATTTACATTTGATAATTTCAAGAAGTTCTTTACAGACCCTGACTTTTTGAAAACCTTATGGTTATCCTTAAGGATTGCATTTATCACAACGATTTTATGTATCCTGATAGGATATCCGGTAGCTTATGCGATTTCAAAGGCATCTGATCGAAAACGCAATCTGTTGATTTTATTGATTACCCTGCCAATGTGGATCAATATGCTGGTACGTACCTATGCATGGATTGGAATCCTTGCGGATAATGGTCTTGTAAACCATATTCTACAATTCTTTGGATTGGAACCAGCGAAACTGTTATATACAGATTTTGCGGTAATTCTTGGTATGGTGTACAATTTTGTACCATTTATGATTCTTCAAATCGAAAGCTCATTAGCAAAGATGGATCATTCTTTGTTGGAAGCTGCCAATGATTTAGGCGCAAATCGTGTAGAACGATTCCGTCGTATTACATTACCTTTATCATTACCTGGTGTTATATCTGGTATTACTTTGGTTTTCTTGCCAAGTGTATCCAGCTTCGTTATCCCAAAATTGATGGGAGGCGGGGGATATATGATGATTGGTAATGTAATTGAAAATCAATTTATCACCGTTGGTGAATGGAACTTTGGTAGTGCAATCTCTTTAATTATGGCGATCATCATTATGATCAGTATGTATGTGACACGTCGTCTGGATAAAGGAGATGACACCGTGCGTGCCAAAAAAGGAGGGAATATATAATGAAAGACCGTAAATTTTCCCGCCGTCTGATATTAGCGCTGGTATTGGTTTTCTTCTATTTTCCAATCTTATATATGTTGGTATTCTCTTTTAATGGAAGCCGATCTCTAACAAGTTTTGATGGTTTCTCTTTACAATGGTACACAAAAATGTTCCATGATCGTAATATGATGGAAGCTATCTACTATACTCTAGTAACTGCAATTATCGCAACCTTTGTATCTACAATCGTTGGTACGATTACCGCAATTGGTTTATCAAAGTCAAAGCGTATTGTGAAGGAAGTCGTACAACAGATCAATGATCTGCCAATCATGAATCCTGAAATTGTGACTGCAGTAGGTTTGATGTTGTTTTATGTATCCATGAAAATGGAGAAAGGCTTTTTAACAATGTTACTAGCACATATTGCGTTTTGTACGCCATATGTCATATTAAGTGTTATGCCAAAATTAAGAAGTCTTGATCCTAACCTGGCAGAAGCAGCCATGGATTTAGGCGCAAAGCCAAGTCAGGCTATGTGGAAGGTTATTGTTCCTCAGATTATGCCAGGAATCGTATCAGGCGCATTGATTGCGTTTACCATGAGTTTTGATGATTTTACGATTTCCTATTTCGTTACAGGAAATGGTGTAAAAAACATATCGACACTGGTATGGACAATGTCTAAACGTATCAATCCAAGTATCAACTCTTTATCTACCATCATCGTTTTGATGATTACCATCACTTTATTGATTGTGAATGTCTTGCCGGTTGTGCGTGAAAAAGCGAAGAAGAAAAATAAACCAATCAGTAATCGTGTTTTTGGAGTAATTGGTGTATGTATCGCTTTGGTATTCTCTGGTATCCTGTATGGATTAAAAGGTGGCATGAGTACAAATTCTCCACAAGATGCAATCGCAAAATATGGCAGTGATACTTTAAAGGTATATAACTGGGGAGAATATATTGATCCTGAAGTAAATGATGCCTTTGAAAAACAATTTGGTGTCAAAGTCATTTATGATACATTCGATTCCAATGAATTGATGTATACAAAACTACAGGGTGGAGAATCCTATGATGTTTTAGTGCCAAGTGATTACATGATCCAGCGTTTGATTGGAGAAGATTATCTACAGCCATTAGATAAGCGTATGATTCCAAATATCGCAGTATTGGCAGATGGTGTCAAAGGATTATCTTATGATCCAGACAACACATACAGTGTTCCATATTTCTGGGGTACAGTAGGTATTGTATACAATAAAAACAATATTGATAAAAAAGACCTGGAAAAAGAAGGATGGAACATCTTCCTTGACCAGAAATATAAAGGACATATCTATATGTATGATTCTGAACGTGATTCATTTATGATGGCATTGAAAGCTTTAGGTTATTCTATGAATACGGATGATGAAGCACAACTACAACAGGCATATGAATGGCTGGTAAAAGTTGTGGATACCATGAATCCGGAAATCGTCACAGATGAAGTGATTGACGCAATGATCAATGGAAATAAAGATATGGCTCTTGTATATAGTGGAGATGCAGCTTATATTTTATCTGAAAATGAAGAAATGGCTTATTATATGCCAAGTGAGGGAACCAATCTGTGGAGTGATGCAATGGTAATTCCAAAGAATGCGAAAAATCCAAAGCTGGCAAATGAATATATCAACTTCATTTTGGAATATGAAAACAGTATGAAAAATTCTGTATTTGTAGGATATGCAAGCAGTAATGGAGAAGTGTTGGATACGTTAAGTGGAGAAGGCGGCGATTTTGAAGGAAATGAAGCTTATCTGCCACGTGTAGGATATCCAAAAGATGAAATCTTTGAATTTAATGAAAAAGCAAAGAAAATCATGTCTAATTTATGGACAAAGGTGAAAATCGCAAATTAGAAGGTGAAAATGTGAAGAAACAAACCAAACGGATCATCTATCGTGTGGTCATCATCTGCGTAGTTGTATTTATGGTTTTATTAAGTGTTTTATAAAAGAAACAGGAATGTCATCTGGCATTCCTTTTCTGTGTCAGCTTTTGTAATAATATATAGAAAGGTATCACAAACTAAAAAAGCAGGCATCTCCATAATATAAGAAATGATGTACGCCCATTACTTATTGTCGTTGAAGTGGGGGACTTCTGCCTGCTTTTGGTAAAAAAATCTTTTAAATAAGATTGACGATGAATTTAAAAAATGATAAAGTATAAGCAGTTATACGACTGACGGAAGTGGAATTGACCACATGAAGTATAATGATACAAGCCGACCGTCTGGGCAGAAGATGTTCAGAAGTGTCGGCTTTTTTTGTGGTGAAAGGAGATTTTTATGAAAGAAATGGAATTAAAATACGGCTGTAATCCAAATCAGAAACCTGCGCGCATCTATATGAAAAATGGAGAACTTCCTATAACGGTTTTAAATGGAAAACCAGGATATATCAACTTATTAGATGCTTTCAACAGCTGGCAGTTAGTCAGAGAATTAAAAGAAGCAACAGGGCTTCCAAGTGCGGCAAGTTTTAAACATGTATCACCTGCAGGAGCTGCAGTATATGTACCATTAGATGATGTTATGAAACAGATCTATTTCACAGATGGATTGGAATTATCGCCAATTGCAAGTGCTTATGTACGTGCAAGAGGAAGTGATCGTATGTCTAGTTATGGTGATTTTGCGGCATTAAGTGATATCTGCGATGAAACATGTGCTAGATATATTGCGAAAGAAGTAAGTGATGGTGTCATTGCGCCAGGCTATACTCCTGAAGCATTGGAAATCTTAAAGAAAAAGAAAAAAGGCAACTATGTTGTAATCCAGATGGATGAAGCATATGTTCCTGAAGAAATAGAAACTAAAGATGTATTCGGTATCACTTTTGAACAAGGAAGAAATAATCTGAAGATTACAGAAGAACTGTTTGAAGATATTCCTACCGTAAATAAAGCATTAAGTGAAGAAGCAAAACGTGATTTGATCGTTGCGCTGATCACATTGAAATATACCCAGTCCAATTCTGTATGTTATGTCAAAGATGGTCAGGCAATAGGAATTGGTGCTGGACAGCAATCCCGTGTACACTGTACAAGACTTGCGGGCAATAAAGCAGACAACTGGTATCTTCGCCAGAATGAAAAGGTATTAAACCTGCCATTTAAAGAAGGTATCAGACGTGCAGATCGTGATAATGCGATCGATGTATATATTTCTGATGACTATGAAGATGTTTTGGCAGATGGCGTATGGGAAAATACCTTTACAACCAAACCTGAACCATTTACCAAAGAAGAAAAGAAAGCATGGTTATCAACCATGAAGGACGTTGCCTTAGGCAGCGATGCCTTCTTCCCATTTGGGGATAATATTGAACGTGCACATAAAAGTGGAGTTGCCTATATCGCACAGGCAGGTGGAAGTATCCGTGATGACAATGTTATTGAAACATGTGATAAATATGATATTGTCATGGCATTTACACATGCACGTTTATTCCATCATTAATAGATGAATATCAAATGCAGAATGTATCAGAAATCGCTGATCATATTCTGCATTTTTTTAGATATCTTTATGCTTTCTAATGAAAAAATGAATTTGAAACGATACTTGAAAATAAATGTGGTAAAATAAAGGTTAGCTGGAGGTATTTCAATATGAAAACAATTTTAGATCATACAAAATTACATCAAAAATATTTTGAAGAAATGACACAGATTCCTCATGGTTCTTATCATGAAGAAGCTATTAGCAATTATCTAGTTGCTTTTGCGAAGGCACAGGGATTACGTTATATACAGGATGATATGTTTAATGTCATTATATATAAGGAAGCAAGCAGTGGTTATGAAGATCATGAACCATTGGTGTTGCAGGCACATATGGATATGGTTTGTGAGAAAAATAAAGACAGTGTACATGATTTTGAAAAAGATCCACTATCCTTACGTATTGTTGATGGCTGGTTGATGGCGAATCATACAACCCTTGGCGCAGATGATGGCTGTGGGGTTGCCTATATGTTGGCCATATTAAGTGATGATACTTTAAAACATCCACGTCTAGAATGTATATTTACCGTACAAGAGGAAGTTGGATTATGTGGGGCACTGCATTTGAAAAAAGATCAGTTTGATGCCATAAGAATGATCAATTTAGATGATGAAAGCGGCTATGCGACATGTACAACAAGTGCAGGTGGCATGAATGTACTATTAGATAAGGAAATTATCCGCATCCAGGAGAAAATGGATGGGTATCGTTTATCAATCAAGGGTCTTGCAGGTGGACATTCAGGTGCGGAAATTGATAAAGAACGTGGCAATGCCAATAAGCTGCTGGTACGTATATTGTATGGAATTATGCAATACTTTGGATTACAGCTTGCACAGTTAAAAGGTGGATTGATGGATAATGCCATTCCAAGAGAGGCAAGTGCATTATGGATCAGTGATGGTAATTCAGAAAAGATAGAAGCATATGTAAAAGCGATGGCAGCTGATATTAAAAAAGAACTTGAATTCTCTGATGCAGGAGTGCAGGTGATTTTAGAGAAGACACAGATTGATTCTTATGTATCCGTTGAAGAAAGTGAAGCAATTCTGAAGCTGATGATGTTATTGCCAGATGGTTTACGTCATCACAGCATGAGCATAGAAGGTTTAAGTACCGCCAGCAGTAATGTTGGTGTTGTGTATATGGATGATAAGATGCTTCATATCAATTGCTCGTTAAGAGGTGCTTTGGAATCTTATATTGATGAGTTTGCGGCACAGATTGATACATTGGCAGAATTGTTTGGCTTTACCACAAGACATGTCGCAAGATATCCAGCATGGAGTTATGATGCGAATAGTCAAATGCGGGAAACCATGAAAGAAGTATGTAAAGAGCTGACTGGAAAAGATTTAGGCATCATGGCAACGCATGGTGGTTTGGAATGTGGCGTATTTAAGTCATTAAAGCCAGAGATGGACATTGTGACATTAGGTCCTGTCATGAAGGATATTCATACACCAAAGGAAGCTTTACAATTATCTAGCTTTGATGATACCTATGCATTCTTAACAGCATTTATCCAAAGATTATAGAATTTCTTACAATTTTCAAAAGATTCTTAGGAATTTTGAAATCAACACCCCGAAATACGGGGTGTTATGCTATAATATACGAGTTAGAAAATGAAAGGGCGTATGATGAAGCATGATGATACGATCTATTGATGCAATTATCCGTATGTTAGATGCGGATTATATAGAAAACGCAGACATTGAAGAAAAAGTATATGGTGTCTGTATCGACTCAAGAAAAGTTGTGGAAGGTAACTTATATATACCAATTCACGGCGCAAATAACAATGGGCATGATTATGTACGTCAGGCCATTGACAATGGGGCCAAAGCAGTGCTTTGGGAAAGAAATGAACCCAATCCTCCACAGGATGTAGTCGTCATTTTAGTGGAAGATACCACAGCTGCCTTACAGAAACTGGCAGAAAGTTATCGTCACCAGCTGGATATGAAAGTGATTGGTATTACAGGCAGTAATGGCAAGACAAGCACAAAGGATATTTTGGCGGGTATTTTATCTCAACATTATGTAACACAGAAAACAATGGGCAATTTCAATAATGAAATTGGTGTTCCTTTGACATTATTGTCACTAAGTGAAAACGTTGAAGCTGCTGTTGTGGAAATGGGTATGGAAAATCTTGGTGAGCTTTCCTTTTTAACCAATATGGTAAAACCGGATATCGCAATCATCACCAACGTTGGATGTGCACATTTGGAAAATCTGGGATCGATGGAAAATATCGCAAAAGCCAAAGTGGAGATTGTGGAAGGCTTAAATGATCATGGATTATTTATATATAATGGTGATCAGAAGCTGTTGGATGATGCAGTTAAGGCAAAAATGATTCCAGGAACGATTCGTATCAAGACATTTGGTAAAGAACAGCCATGTGATGGATTTGTGGATCACATCCGTCAGGATGAAACAGGTGTAAGCTTCTCATTAAATACAGAGCATGTTTATCACTTAGACATGATTGGCAAACATAACGCATGTAATGCAGCTGCCGCAATACTGGCTGCAAAAGCATTGGACTTGTCCGATGAGGAAATCCAGCGTGGATTACATAGTATAGAAAAGACCGGTTTACGAAATGAACTTGTTAGAATCAAACAGGCACTCATTTTAAATGATTCTTATAAATCTAATCCAAACAGTGCTTTAGCAGCAATGGATACGATGGAAGAATTTGATTATGATTATAAGATTGCCGTATTGGGCGATATGCTGGAGCTGGGTGATACCAGTGATATGATCCATTATACATTAGGGAAAGATCTGGTGGCATATCAGGTGAATGAAGTATTGACAATTGGTGAAATGGCAAGATATATTGCACAGGGAGCCAGAGATCATACACAGGCACACGTACAGCAGTTTGAAACAAAAGAGGAGCTTTTGGCTTATCTATTACCATATCTGGATAAAAACTGTATGATTCTTGTGAAAGGATCACGTGGAATGAAACTGGATGAAGTTGTAGAGGAATTAACAAAACATAAATAAGAGGTAGAAAATATGAGTAAGATGAAATTAGCAATTATTTTTGGTGGTAAATCAAGTGAATATCCTGTATCTTTACATTCTGCAGGAAGCTTGATTCATCAAATCAATAAAGAACGTTATGATTTAATGTTTGTAGGTATCAGTAAAGATGGCACATGGTATGCCTATGATGGAGATATTGAGTCTATTGAACATGATACATGGTTAAACAAGGAGCATTGTAAACGTTGTGTATTGTCTTGTTCTTCTGATGATAAAGGGTTCTTTGTGTTAAACAATGGAAGTTATGAACTTGTGAAAGTGGATTGTATTTTCCCTGTATTACATGGAAAAAATGGAGAAGATGGCACCATACAGGGCTTATTTGAATTAAGTGGTATTCCTTATGTAGGATGTGGACATATGAGCTCTGCGGTATGTATGGATAAAGAAATGACACATATCATTTTAGAACATGCCAACGTTCCTTGTGCACCATATATGTGTATTTATGAAGAAGAAAACTTAGATTATCACAAAGTATTTGAAGACGCAAAAGAAACCTTGGGATTACCGATTTTTATTAAACCAGCCAATGCCGGAAGCAGCTTTGGCATTCATAAGATGGACAGCTTTGAAGGTTTTGAAGAAGCAATGAAAGATGCTTTCTATCATGATGGAAAAGGCAAAGTTATCTTGGAAACCACCATTGATGGTTTTGAAATTGGTTGTGCCGTCATGGGAAATAAAGAAATCTTTGCAGGAAGTGTAGATGAAATTCAGACAAGTGCTCCTTTCTTTGATTATGAAGGGAAATATCAGATGGTAGATAGTGAAATCTTCTGTCCAGCACGCATTGATCAGGATTTATTTGAACAAGCAAGAGAAATTGCCAAGAAAGCATATCGTGCATTGAATTGTAAAGGTATGACACGTGTAGACATGTTTGTGACAAGCGCACATACAATAGTATTGAATGAGGTAAACACCATTCCTGGATTTACCGCTACATCACGTTATCCAAGTATGATGAAGGAAGCAGGCATTGCATTCCCTGATCTATTGGATAAACTAGTTGATTTGGCAATGGAAAAATAGTGAGGTGGTAATGTGCTGAACAGCGATACGAGAGCATGGACGGAAATTGATTTATCAAAGATTTCCCACAACGTAGAAGAAGTAAGAAAACTGATTCCATCCACAAGCAAGATCATGGCGATTGTCAAAGCCAATGCCTATGGACATGGCGATGTTGCCTGTGCAAAGGAACTGGTAAAATGTGGAATCGATTTCTTTGGTGTCAGCAGTATAGATGAAGCAGTAAATTTAAGAGAAAATGGAATCAAGGAGGAAATTCTGATTCTGGGATATACACCTCCCATACATTTTCCTTTATTAGTAAAATATAACATTCTTCAGACATTTGTTAGTCTGGAATATGCACAAAAAGCCAATGCTTTTGCAAAAGCCCATGATGTGATCATTCGCGGGCATGTAAAGGTAGATACTGGTATGTCAAGAATTGGCATCATTTGTCAGGATCATGAATATCATATCGATGATGTGGCAAACGTATATCGCTTGCCTAACTTAGATGTATGTGGTATTTTCTCTCATTTCAGTGTCAGTGATTATCTGGATGAGGAAAATAAACGCTTTACGGAAAATCAGATCAAATTATTTGATCGTGTATTAGATGATCTGCGTCATGCAGGCATAGAACCGGGCACAAAACATCTACAAAACAGTTATGGCATCCTGAATTATCCAGACTTAAAATATGATTATGTCAGACCGGGATTGTTATGGATGGGTGTCACAAGTGATGATGCTATCGAAATTCGCACCAATCCAGATTTTATACCCATCTTATCATGGAAAGCCAATGTATCCCTGGTTAAACAAATACAGCCGGGCGTAAGTGTAAGTTATGGACGTCACTTCAAAGCAAGTGAAACTAGAAAGGTTGCGACAGTTGCCATTGGATATGCAGATGGATTTCCACGTTGTGTTTCCAATAAAGGCTATCAGGTATTGATACATGGACAATATGCGCCAATTATTGGAAATGTGTGTATGGATCAGATGATGATTGATATCACAGGTATTGAAGATGTAAAAGAAGGAGATATCGTTACCATTGTTGGAAACGATGGAGATAAACAAATTAAAATTGATGAACTGAGCCGTCTGGCAAATACGATCAATAACGAAACGTTATGCTGGATCGCATCACGTGTTCCTAGAATTTACAAATAGCCAGATACTGGCTATTTTTCACGAAAAAGGAGGGGGAAAATGAAAGATAAGAAAACTTATGACGCCATTGATGTCGCAAAGCTGGTTTCCGCATTATTGGTAGTATGCATCCATACATTTCCATTAATGGATATCAGTAAAAATGCTAATTTTGTGCTTGTATCCATTATCGCAAGACTTGCGGTGCCATTCTTTTTTATCACAAGCGGATTTTTCTTCTTTAGAAAAATCAACTTTAAAAAGAAATGGAATGATGAAGAAAATATACAGATATGGAAACATTATTTCTGGCGTCTGTTAAAACTATATATCATATGGTCTATAATTTATTTGCCATATAATTTTATATTGATTCACAGCGGTGGTTTTGATCTTATGGATATCGTTCGGTATTTACGTGATTTTCTATTTACAGGAAGTTTTTATCACCTGTGGTTTTTACCAGCATTATTATTTGCGGTATCCATGGTATACATACTTGTATTCAAACTGGGCATGAAAAAAACAATGTTGATATCTTTTATATTATATATAATAGGAATGCTGGGAAATATCTATCAGCCGCTTCTTCACGCTATACCGGGAATTTCTAAAGTATTAGATATTTATCTTCAAATATTTGGCACGACACGAAATGGATTATTCTTTGGTATGATCTTTATCATACTGGGTTGTTATGTGGCCCGTTATAAAATTGTGATGGAAGCAAATCAGTTATCATTATATACCGGCATTGGAGTTGTATTATTGGTTATTGAATGTGTCACATTAAAAATCAATGGTCTGATTCAGGATTTAAGCAGTATGTATTTGATGCTGATCCCATGTGTATTCTTCATCTTTATAAGATTACTACAAGTAGATATGAAGCATAAACCGATGTATAAAACATTCCGTGTGTTGTCTTTGTTGATTTATGTATCACATATGCTGTTTGCCCAAGTATTTATCTGGCTGATGCCAAGCATGAATTCTTTCTTATTCTATGTATTGACGATTGGCTGTTCCTTCCTGTTTTCCTATTTGATCTACCATTTATCAAAACATTATAAGCTTTTAAAACAATTATATTAGGAGGATTCGCCTATGTTACGAATTACACAGCTGAAACTGGATATTGATGAATCTTTAGATTTATTACCATCAAAAATCCTGCATAAACTACATATGAAAGAAGAAGATTTGCTGGATTATCACATAGTTAAGGAAAGTATTGACGCAAGAAAAGGACATATGATATTCAGTTATACAGTTGATTGTAAAGTACATCATGAACAATCGATTCTAAAAAGGAAAATCAAGGATGTCACATTGACACCGGATGAACGTTATCATATGCCAAAACCAGGTATTATTGGGATGAAAAAAAGACCCATCGTTGTCGGATTTGGTCCTGCCGGTATGTTTTCAGCATTATTGCTTGCACAGCTGGGCTATGCGCCTGTAATATTGGAACGTGGAGAAGCAGTAGAACAACGTGTAGAAAAAGTTGAAAAGTTCTGGAAAGAAGGTATTTTGGATACCCAGTGCAATGTACAGTTTGGAGAAGGCGGTGCAGGAACTTTTTCTGATGGCAAGCTGACAACACGTGTCAAGGATGCAAGAATCCATAAGGTATTAGAAGAGTTTGTCCGTTTTGGAGCGCCAAAAGAAATCCTTTATCAGGCACATCCTCATATTGGCACAGATCTATTAAGAGATATCGTAAAAGAAATACGAAAGGAAATCATCGCTCTAGGTGGTGAATTTCATTTCTCCAGCTGTGTAGATGATTTAATGATTGAAAATGGACAGATCACTGGTGTAAAAGTCAATGATCAAATATATGAAAGTGAACACGTGATTTTGGCGATTGGTCATAGTGCTCGTGATACGTATCGAATGCTGAAAGAACGTGGCGTTTATATGAAGGCCAAAGCATTTGCGGTAGGCGCAAGAATTGAACATCCACAAGCACTGATCAATGAAGCACAATATAAAACCTATGCCCATCATCCAAGATTAGGCGCTGCAGAATATCGTCTGGTGCATAAAGCAGATAATGGCCGTGGGGTCTATACATTCTGTATGTGTCCTGGCGGTACTGTCGTACCAAGTACTTCTATGGAAGGCGGGGTTGTGGTTAATGGGATGAGTGAACATGCCCGTGACAAAGAAAATGCAAATAGTGCAATACTGGTTCAGGTACATACTGATGATTTTGATGATGATCCAATGAAAGGCATCGCTTATCAGGAAACATTAGAGAAAAAAGCTTACGAAATCGCTGGTTCAACTTATGAAGCACCTGCCCAGCTTGTCAAAGATTTTTTGAAACATCAGCCAAGTATACATATTGGAAGTGTGAAGCCAAGCTATGCATTAGGGGTACATATGTGTGATCTACATGATATATTACCAGAACCCATCACAACAGCGATGAAACAGGGAATCATTGGATTTGACCATAAACTAAAAGGCTTTGCGATGGAGGATGCGATACTTACCGGTGTAGAAACAAGAAGCAGTTCACCTGTACGTCTACAACGGGATGATAAAGAGTATACTTCTGTCAATGTCAAAGGCTTATATCCATGTGGTGAAGGTGCAGGATATGCCGGAGGAATTGTATCCGCAGCAATTGATGGACTTCGCTGTGCAGAGAAAATCATAGAATACTATCATTACGAGATGCTTTAAGCATCTTTTTTTCATTATAAGCCAATATTATGGGCTTATTCTATTTTGTTTTATATCTTGAGATAAATATGTGATATAATTTACATAGAATTATTTAAGGGAAATGTGGTGAAAACATGCAATGGGATATCACGGCTGAATTTGTTTCAGCTATCATTTTATGTATCATTTTAACGTACGCAAGAAAAGGGGCCTTGCTTCCTACCATTAAAAATCTTGCATTTCAGTATTGTCTTCAGGTAACATTCTTATCCGTCATTGCCAATATTATTTCCACGATCATGCTTGAGCATTATCAGGAAGTACCGGTGATTTTAAATATGACATTTTTACTCATCTATTATTTAAGTACACCAATGATGGGTGTAGTATATTTCATTTATACGCTCGCAAACTTTTATGATAAAGGAAATATCAAAAAATATGCATTGATTTTTAGTCTGCCTTCTACTTTTTATATTCTGCTGGTATTAAGCAATCCATTTACCCATCTGTTATTCTCTTTTGATCAGGTAAATGGCTATACCCATGGTCCTTTGATCATGCTGACCTATGTGATCTTTTATATTTATGTATTATTCTCTTTTACTTTTGTAATTCATAAACGCAAAAGTCTGGAGAAGAATGTGATTTATATCTTAGGTGTATTTCCTTTCATATCCGCTTTGATGATCCTTTTTCAATTTCTTTATCCTAAATATATCCTGACAGGAACAGCAGCAACATCTGCTTTATTAATACTATATCTGTATCTACAAAACAAACAGATTTTCACAGATACGTTAACCAGTTTATTAAACAGGCAAGAATTTAATAAAATGATCAATATGGAAATAACAGACAAAAAAGAGTTTGTTGTATTTGTAATATCCCTGCGCGATTTTAAGTTTATCAATGATAAATTTGGACAGGATGTTGGAGATAAAATCTTACTACAGGTATGTGCTTATTTGAAATCCTTATTGCCAAAGCAATTATTATACCGTTATGGTGGAGATGAATTTGCGATTATCTGTCGTGATGAGCAACGCGTAAGAGAGGCTATGCAGGATATTCATCGACGAATGAAAAATCCATGGGTTGTATCTGGTATGAATTTCATGTTGAAATATGTTGTCGGCGGTATTGGTTATCCTATGGTCGCAAACAGTGAAGAGGAAGTCATCAAAGGTCTGGAATATGCTGTCATGACCGCAAAAAAGAAGGAACAGGAGCCAGTCTGTTTCTGTACAAATGAGATGATGAACTATATCAAACGAAAATATCAGATTGTAGAGATACTAAAAGAATGTGTGGAAAAAAACAGTTTTGAAGTATATTTCCAACCGATTTTTGATATTCATACCGCTACATATCGTAAAGCTGAAGCATTACTGCGTCTGCCAGACAATCCATTAGGATTTGTTTCTCCTGAAGAATTTATCCCTATCGCTGAAGAAAATGGTTTAATAGCGCCAATTACTTATCAGGTGTTAGAGAAAACTTGTATATTTATTAAGGAACTAATGAAAGAAACAATTGATTTTGTAGGTGTTTCTGTCAACTTTTCAGTTATTCAGTTTATGCAGGAAAATGTTGAACAGAAGGTTTTACATATCATTGGTCAATATCATATTCCTTATGATCTAATCAAAATTGAAATCACAGAGAGTATGCTGGCGACCAACTATGATGCCATCATGCAGTTTATGAGCAATATGACAAAACATGGTATTCAGTTTTTATTAGATGACTTTGGGACTGGATACTCTAATATTTCCTATGTCTTAAAGGTTCCTTTTCATACTGTAAAAATAGATAAAAGTCTGGTGTGGCAGGCTATGAAAGATAAAAAAGCTGCCATTCTGGTTCGTAAAATGGCAGAAGCTTTTAAAGAAGTTGGTTTACATGTGCTCGCAGAAGGAATTGAAACACAAGAGCATATTGATTTTATGAAATCTTGTGGCTGTGATTATCTACAAGGCTATTATTATTCACGCCCATTGCCAAAGCAGAAGGCATTAGATACGATTATCCATAACGAAGTCGCAAACAAAATAAAAAAACTGCAGTAGCAGTTTTTTTTAGCTCATTAATAATTTAATACGTTCAATAAATTCTTTAAAATCTTTTGCCTGCATCAATTCTTTTACATGAACAGGCTCACTTAAGATATCAATGATTTCATCAAATACTTCAGAAAATATCTTTCTGGAATCTTCATTTACACCAATGAGCGCAATGATATGTACGATATGTTGATCCCATTTCATTCCCTCCTCGCTAATTGCGATTGAAATAAAACTGGTTTTCGCATTCTTGGATAAAGAATGTGGGACAGCAACATCATGAAACGCAGTACTGGACATTTTTTCTCTTGCCATCACATCCTCAAACAGTGTATCTTCTGCATAATTAAGCGCCACGACATCATTGCTTAATGTATGAATAGCATCTTCTTTATCCTTGAAGGAGGGATTTTTATAAAACAATCGCTCATCAAAGAAATTCATAAGATAAGCTTTTAAAGCATTTGCACGTTTCATACCCGCAATACGTTCAATCGCTTCTCGAAGATTTTTGTTATCCTTATCTGTTAAGAAAGGATGAATGGTCACATATGTGTTTTGAAATGGCATATCAATTGTAGAAATAATCAAATCCGCATGCAATAGCGCAGGATTATAATTATTGATAGAAATCGCATATTTCATATTGATTTTATCCTCAAACTGGCGGATGATTTTATCCATGACGTTTTTATGGATGGAATAATAATCCGCATAGATAAAGGCACATGTTACCTTGGTTTTACTCTGTACGTTATTTTCAAAATAAGCACCAATATGGAAAGCAATAAAGGTAATTTCATCCTCCGTCAGATGCACATCATAATCACGCTTAAACTCCTGAGCGATAAATACTGCAATATCATAAATCAAAGGATAGGTTGCTTTGATTTTACTGGTAAGCGGATTTTTCGCATAATAATCATTCTTTACACGATTAAACATATTCTTTACATGAATTGTAAACTTCGTGATGAAATCCTCATCAAATGCATCCAGGTAGTAACATGTTTCAACATTGTGAATGACTTTATGTGCGATATCAATATATTTTTGTTCGATATATTCATTGATATTATCCGCAGTGATAAAGGAATAATCAATCATTGTTGTATTATTGCTAATAACAAGTGTTAAATTGTATAATTCCGCATCATTCACATTGACATCATAATTTGCTTCGATATATTCTTTAATCTGCTGGGCAACACAATATTGCTGGGTGTTTTTGATTTTATTCATATCCACATCTTCATCTAACATACAATGACTTCTGATACGATCAATCATAATAATCAGATGCAGGGCGGTATTATTCAGGGTATAGTCATTCGCAAAGATATCATTTCGGGCAAAGATTTCACGTATGGTTGTACGAAAATCCCAAAAGTGATAATGGAAGGTGAGAAGGCGTACTTCATCTTTTAACACAAAATTATCATAAGAATCAGAGGAAATCAGATGACTCATCAGATTTCTTTTTTTCTTTTCAGAACCAATCATTCTGATGTAGTCCTTTTCTCTGGATATAGACAAATGATAATCTTTTATTACGTTTCTTACACTCTTTAAATCATTTTCAATGGTTGCTTCACTGACATACAATTCTTCTGCGATATCATAGATACTGTAACCATCTTTTTCACTAACCAGCTTTTGAATAATATAATTCTGTCTGGTTAATGGGGAATCATCATCGTCTGTAATCTTATGCAGCCGGTATTCCTGAAAAGCTTTCATATCAATCATATATCCACGATTACTGGATAAGATGATAGGTTTTTCTGATTCTTCATTGATCATGTTGATATACTTTCTAATCTGCCTTGTGGAAACTGATAAATAATCAGAAAGAATACTTGATGATATCCAGCGTTCACCCTCAGAAGCTAGATATTCAAGTAATTTGTCTTGTTTTGTAATTTTCATAGGATAATGCCTCCCTCTTTTATACTTGATAATGCTATTTACCCTATCATATCTGTATTAAGTATATCAAATGTGACATAAAACAGCCAATGGAAAAAGTTCCCACTAGGCGGAACTTTTCATATTTGAGGTTCCTAGTGTTCTGAATTAAACTGTAGGTGTCAACAAGGAACGAAGAAAGGAGGACAGTTATTGGATGATAAAATAAAAAAAGAGATACATCCCCAAGTATTTGCCCATACATGTATAAGATATATCTCACTTACATTTTATCATCAATCCTAAATTATTTCACTAGAAAGTTATCAAAAAAATTACGTAAAGGAGAAAAAAAGATATGAAAAACATTTTATTAGTTTGTGGAACTGGAGCCAGCAGTGGTTTCATGGCAAAGAACATTCGTATGGCAGCAAAAGAGGAAGGTATTGACATTAGTGTGAAAGCAAGAAGTGATTCTGCTGTAGCAGATTATGTCAATGAAATTGATTTATTATTAGTAGGACCACATTTAGGGTATATGCTAAATGATTTAAAAGCAATTTGTGATCCTCACAATGTTCCTGTAGCATTAATTCCAAAAGATGCTTATGGAGAATTAGATGGGGAAGCAGTATTAGAATTCGCAATGGAATTATTAGGCGAATAAAAAAGAAATCAAAATAAAAGGAGAAAACTATGAAAAAATTTATGGATTGGATGTCAAATGTATTTGCTCCAAAAATGAATAAAATATCAAAGAACGCATATGTAAGTGCAGTACAGTCATCATTATTAACAACAATGCCTTTGATCTTAATCGGATCATTCGTAACATTAATTGCCTCTTTCGTTGATGAATTTATGCCAGGAGTTGTAGACTTGTGGACAATTAGTTCATTCACAATGGGATTGTTATCACTATTTATCTCATTCTTAGTACCTTATTATGTATTAGAGAATTGTAAACACCCTAATACAAAACGTGAAGCGGCTATTGCTGGTGTGATTTTATACTTATTGCTAATTGGGCCAACATTTGACGCAGATGGTAATTTAGTTTTAGTTACTTCATTATTAGGTAATGGTGGTATGCTTGTTGCTTTAGTTGCTGGTTTATTCGCTGGATTTGTTATGAATATGTTTGCGAAACATTCATTCTTCGGTGAAGATTCTGCAATTCCTGATTTTATCACTGTTTGGTTTGATACATTGATTCCTATATTGCTGATTGTAGTTATTGGATGGGCTTCTACATTCTTGTTAGGCTTTGATATGGCTGAAGCAATTACTAATTTATTCTCACCAATCTTAACAATGGGTGAAAGCTTTGTTGGATTTACATTATTATTCTTCTTTGGATATGCATTCCTGTATACATTTGGTATTTCTACATGGGTTATTTATCCTATCGAATATACTATCGTTATGCAAGGCTTAGCAGCTAACCAGGCGGCAGCAGCAGCTGGAAACGCACTTCCTGCTATCAATGCATATGGTGCAAGCTATTATTGGACAATTGGTGGTGGAGGATGTACTCTGGCACTTGGTCTTATGATGTTATTCTTAGCTAAATCTAAGAAATGTAAAGTTATCGGTAAAGCAACAATTGTACCAAGTTTGGCAAATATCAATGAACCAATCGTATTTGGTGCGCCAGTTGCATTCAACCCTATTTTGATGGTACCAATGTGGATTATAGGATTAGTAGCACCTGCATTAACTTGGTTAGCATTAAACTTTAATCTAATTCCAAGAATTAGTGAAGTATTCGCATTCTGGTATTTACCTGCACCTATTTGTGCTTGGTTTGTTGGTGGATTAAGAGGCGTATTATTCATGTTGTTTATCTTTGCATTATCATGGATTATTTACTATCCTTTCTTTAAAGTATATGATAAACAATGTATTCAGGCTGAAGAAGAAAAAGCACGTAAAAAAGCTGAAAAAGCAGCTCTAAAAGCACAGAAAAAAGAATTAGAAGCAGAAAATTAGGAGGTATTATGATGGATCACGTATCAAAAGATGAATTAAATGCGGCAGCAATGCAGATTATTCTTCATGCTGGTGATTGTCGTAATTTAATGAATGAAGCTATTATCATGACTGAAAATGATGGAAATATTGAAGAAATAGATGCTAAACTGAAAGAAGCAAAGGCAGAAATTACAGAAGCACATCGAATTCAAACAGAAATGATACAAGGAACAATCGAAGATGATGAATTAGAAACAACACTTCTTTTCTCTCACGCTCAAGATACACTTATGACAATATATAGTGAATTGAATATGACAAATTCTATCTTACGTTTATACCGTAAGCTGACAAATGGAGGGAACTAATATGAAACAGGCCCCTACAGGCTTCCCCAAAGATTTTCTTTGGGGAGGTGCGATTGCTGCTAATCAGGCAGAAGGTGCATGGGATGTAGATGGCAAAGGTCCATCTATTGCAGATATTGAAATTCTACCTGAAGTATACAGTCGTAAACAAATCGTTGGCTTTAAACATACCAAAGAAGATATTGAACAGGCATTGGCAGATAAAGAAGGATATTATCCACGTCGAAGTGCCATTGATTTCTATCATACATACAAAGAAGATTTAGCATTAATGAAAGAAATGGGATTTAAATGCTTCCGTACTTCTTTTAACTGGACTAGAATTTATCCAAATGGTGATGAAGAAACACCAAATGAAGCTGGTTTAAAATTCTATGATGATTTAATTGATGAAATGTTAAAGAATGGCATAGAACCAGTTATGACAGTTTCTCATTATGAAATGCCAGTAGCATTGGCTTTAAAAAACGGATTCTTAGATGCAGCATGTATTGACCACTTTGTGAAATACTGCGTGACATTATTTGAACGTTATAAAGGCAAAGTAAAATACTGGATTCTTTTAAATCAGATCAACTGCCTTGGTGGATGGGGTGAATTTTCATCACTTGGTTTATTAGAAGGATATAGTAAAAATGATGTTTATCAGGCATTACATAATCAATTTGTGGCATGTGCAAAAGCAACAAAAGCAGCACATGAAATTAGTTCAGATTTACAAATTGGTATGATGCTTGGGGATGATACAAGATATCCTGCGACATGTAAACCAGAAGATGTATTTGCCGCAACACGTTGTAATCAGATGAATTTATATTTCTATTCTGATGTATTATGTCAAGGTGAATATCCTGGATATGCAATTCGTTTCTTCCATGATAACAATATATCATTTGATATCACAGAAGAAGATTTGAAGCTGCTGAAAGAAAATACAGTGGATTTCTTATCCTTCTCTTATTACTTTACAAAAGTAACATCTGCAAATCCTGATGCTTCAGAAGATAATCCATATTTAGAAAAATCTATCTGGGGCTGGGCAATTGATCCATTAGGCTTTAGAAATTCTTTGAATCACTATTGGGATCGTTATCATCTGCCAATGTTTATCGCAGAAAATGGTTTAGGCGCATTAGATGAAGTTGTGGATGGAAAAGTACATGATGACTATCGTATCGCTTATTTAAAAGGCAATATTGCCGCAATGAAAGAAGCAATCAAAGATGGTGTGGAAGTGTTTGGATATGCTTCATGGGGACCAATTGATATCATCAGCTGTTCACAAGGTGAAATGAGTAAACGTTATGGATATATTTATGTAGATATCGATGATCGAGGAAATGGTACGGGAAAACGTTTAAGAAAAGACTCTTTCTATTGGTATCAAAACGTAATCAAAACAAATGGAGAAGAACTATAATTGAGAGGGAAAAGGAATAAATATTTATGAAAAAACTGGTAAAAGTCATCATGGCAACTGCTATGGCAACATGCTTATTCGCATGTTCAAGCAATGATGCAAAAGAAGCAAAAAATGAAGGAACAACCATCTACTTTGTTCGTCATGGAAAAACAATGTTTAACAATACCGATCAGGTGCAGGGCTGGAGTGATACACCATTAATCGAAAAAGGTGAAAAACAGGCAGATGCAACAGGTATTGGTATGAAGGACATTAAATTTACAACTGCTTATACTTCAGATTTAGGAAGAGCCAGAGCAACTGCAAAACGTATTTTGGCACAGAATGCAAATGATGTTCCTGAACTAATCGAATTGGTTGGTCTTCGTGAATGGGGCTATGGTGGATATGAAGGAAAACTAAACCACGAAATGTGGGATCCAATCTTTGAAGCACATGGTTTAAAATTTGATGACGAGTGGAGTCAGTATGGAGAATTGGTAAAACAGATGAGTGATGCGGATATCGCTAATGCAATTGCCGCAAATGATCCAACACATACAGCAGAAACTTATGATCAAATCACAAAACGTTCTCAGGAAGCGATTGATCAGATTGTAAAAGAAACAGAAGAAAAAGGCGGCGGAAATGCCCTGGTTATCTCTAGTGGAAGTGAAATTCCTACGATTCTGGAATTAATTGTTCCTGGTCAGTATAAAGGCGAAGATATCTCTAACTGTTCTGCGACAATCGTTGAATACAAAGATGGTAAATATACATTAAAAACAATCGGGGATACAAGCTATACTGAAAAAGGCAGTAAATAATGAAATAAAAGGGGCAATTCGAATCAAAACGTCTTGCCTTTTTTACACAAAATCAGGAAAAGGAGAATAAATTATATGAAACAACTATTAGATGGATTTCCAAAGGATTTTTTCTGGGGTGGAGCAACTGCGGCCAACCAATGTGAAGGTGCATATCAGGAAGGCGGTAAAGGATTATGCCTTGCGGATATCTTAAAGGTGCAGGATAAAGGCGATTTAAAGAAGAAATCTAATAAAGAAACAACCATGAAGGATATCGAATTCGCTTTACAGGATAAGGAAGGATATTATCCAAAACGTTATGGCATTGATTTCTATCATACCTATAAAGAAGATTTAAAAATGCTTGCTGAAACTGGTATGAACAGCTTCCGTATTTCTATCAACTGGGCAAGAATTTATCCAAATGGGGATGATGAACAGCCAAATGAAGAAGGATTACAGTTCTATGATGACTTGATTGATGAAATTAGAAAAAATGGCATGGAGCCATTGGTAACCTTATCACACTATGAAATGCCACTACATCTTGCGACAGAATATAATGGCTGGTATCATCGTAAAACAATCGATTTCTTTGTGAAGTATTGTGAAACTGTTATGCGCAGATATAAAGAAAAAGTAAAATACTGGATTGTTGTAAATCAGATCAACCTGATTCATCATGAGTCATTTAATCACTTAGGTATCCCTGCGGATCGTGTAGAAAACTTATGGGAAGCAAAATATCAGGGTATCCACCATGAATGTACTGCTAGTGCCATCGTCACAAAAATCGGACATGAAATCAATCCGGATTTCCAAATTGGTATGATGGTGTATGATGGATTAAGTGAACCGGCAACATGTAAACCTGAAGATGTTTCTGCAAATCGCAAACGTAACCAGATGGAATATTTCTTTAGTGATTTGTTGATGCGTGGAGAATATCCAGGATATGCTCTTCGTTTCTTTAAAGATCACGATATTCACTTGGATATCCGTGAAGAAGATGAAAAAGTGTTAAAGGAAAATACAGCAGATTTCTTCTCACTATCTTATTATTACAGCAGTATCTGTAGTGCTGAAAGCTATGCCAAAGTGGGTGTCAATGAAGATGGTGCCCTGCCAAATCCAAATCTAAAAGCGAATGCATGGGGATGGGCTGTTGATCCTGAAGGATTACGTACAGTTTTAAATTATTACTATGATCGTTATCAAAAACCAATTATCATCGCAGAAAATGGTTATGGAAGTTTTGATGAAATCAGTGAAGATGGTAAGATTCATGATGATTATCGTATTGATTATTTATCTACACATGTTGCGGCAGTAAAAGAAGCTATCAAAGATGGCGTGGATGTCATTGGCTATTATCCATGGGGACCAATCGATATTATCAGCTGTTCATCAAGTGAAATGAGCAAACGTTATGGATTCATTTATGTGGATCAGGACGATTATGGACAGGGAAGTAAAAAACGTATCAGAAAAGATTCCTTCTATTGGTATCAAAAAGTCGTTGCCAGCAATGGGGAAGAATTATAAAATCAAAAGCATCGTTGTAGAAACGGTGCTTTCCACTATCATCTGTGCAATTGGCGTATGCCTTTTTATAGAGGCAGGACTTGGCAGTAATACCATTGATGTCTTAGTAGATGGAATGCATCGCCATTTCTCTATCACACTGGGGCAGGCAGATCAGCTTTTTACTTTTACGTTTTTGATACTTGCATTTCTTTGTAACCGGCAATATATTGGCATGCCTTGTATTGCTTATTCTATTATGATTGGGTTTATGATTGATTTTGTAAATCAATGGATCATGCCACTACATTTAAGTGAAGCCTCTTTTTTCATACGAATCACCTGTGTGTTATTGGGACAGTTTTGTTTTGCTTTATCATATGGGATTTTTCAGACTGTAGAAAAGGGTATGAATACAGTAGATGCTGTCATATATTTCCTGTGTAAAAAAACAAAGATTGCATATAAATGGTTAAGGACAATCTTTGATGTCATCTTTTTTATCATAGGTATATATTTCGGAGGTGTGATTGGTATCGGCACAATATTTTCGGTTTGTTTTACTGGAATCATGACGGATTTCGTTCATCAAATGATTGTGAAAGTAAAACGCAGAAAAGGCATCGCATATATGGAAATTGTAGGGGAGGATGTGGCATGAAGGATATTCAAATCGTATTCAGTGACTTAGATGGGACCATTGTTGGAGATGATAATAAGATATCCTATGCAACTATTTCCATCATCAAAGATTTAAAAGAAAAAGGCATCCCTTTTATCCCATGTACCGGGCGAAGCTATACAGATATGCGCAGTGCTTTTCCAGATGATCTACATGTGCCAGCAATTTTATTGAATGGAGCATTATTTTGTGATGAAAATGGGGAAACACTAAAGAAGAAAGCATTTTCCAGAGAACAGATGATACGCATTTGTGATGAAATCAAAAGCTATGGATTGCCAATTACACTATTTGCGAAAAACTGTATTTATTTATATGGAAATGTGTCGATGATTGATGCCTGTGTTCAGTCCTTTTTCCCAGATAATGGACCTATGTATACAGGAACGACATATCATATTGATGATATCTCTATGATTCATGAGGATATTATGAAGATTGAAAGTGTTAGTCTATATCAGGATGTACGATTATCCTGCATGGAAACTTTGCGTAAACATGAGGATTTGTTAGTATCAAGTGCTTTATCATTCAACTTAGAAGTAACACCTAAAGAAATACATAAGGCATCTATGATCAAAGAGGTATTAGATGATTATCAGATAGAAGAATCAAAGGCATGCATGTTTGGCGATAGTGATAATGATATACAAATCTTTCAAAACTTCACCAACGTGATTGCTGTAGAAAATGCCAGTAAACATATTAAAGAATTAGCAAAAGAAATCATACCATCTTGTGAAGATGATGGTGTCGCAAAATATTTGTATAAGCATATACAATAAGGAGTACAATGGATAAAGGCATTGTACTTTTTCTTTTTCTTACGTACTTAATTTTAGAGGATATGCATAAAATTAGGTTGTGAGAGGTGAGCATATGAGTAAACGTTGTAAAACAATTATTATCGCAATTCTTGGTGTCATAGCAATCGCAGTAATGGCGCTTTTGATAAAGCTGTTATTTTTCTCTGGTCTGTTTGTGCCATTATTGAAAGTAAAAGGAGATGACCCACTAATTGTAGAGGTAAATGAACCATACAAAGATCCAGGCGTTGTCGCAAGCTTTCATTTTCAGGATTATGCTGATGAAGTGAAAATAGAAAGTCATGTGGATGTAAAGAAAAAAGGAACATATGAAGTCATATATAAGTGTGAAAAATATGGAAAAGAAGTAAAACGAACAGTAAAAGTAGAAGATCATAAAGCACCACAAATCAAATTAAAAGGAGATAGTACACTGCGTGTATTTGAAAATGGGAAATTCAATGATCCAGGATATCAGGCAATCGATAATTGTGATGGGGATATCAGTAAACAGGTAAATGTCAAACAACAGATCAATATGCAAAAAAAGGGTACGTATACCATCCATTATGAGGTAAAAGACAGCAGTGGCAACATAGGAAAAGCATTACGTAAAGTTGAGGTATTAAGCGATCCTAGTCTTACCAAACTTTATTATGATTATGATGAATATGATAATACCGCAGAAGAATGGTGGTTTAATAAAAGCAAAGATCATGCAAGGACCACAGGTGCTAAGCCACAAGAGCTTTTAGATAAATATCAGGCATATTATCAGGGGCCTGATGAAAAAGTTATCTATCTGACCTTTGATGAAGGGGGCAATGATATCACATATATCAAACAGATCGCCGATGTACTAAATAAAAATGATGTACAGGCAACCTTCTTCTTAACGCGAAACTATATCAAAAATGAACCAGAATTTATGAATGATTTGGTAAAACATGGACATGTGATAGGCAATCACAGCTGGCATCATTACGATATGCCAACCTTAGCAAATAGTTTAAGTGTTGATAAATTTGTTGCGGAAATCACAGAAACAGAAAAGACCTATATGGAAGTGACAGGCCAGCAGATGAAAAAAGTATTTCGTTTTCCCAAAGGTGGAGGCAGTGAGCGGGCAATGAAGATGGTCAAAGATTTGGGATATTCGACTTATTTCTGGAGTCATGCATATTATGATTATGCAAGTGATGTTAGTGGAGAAGAAGCTTTAAAGACAATGATGGAACATTATCATAATGGGGCAATATACTTATTGCATCCCAGCAATAAAGGCAATTATGAAGCAATGGATACCTTTATCAAGAATATGAAAAAGCTGGGATATCAATTTGATACCGTCGATCATATTCCACAAACAAAAGAAAAATAGTATAATAGAGCACAGGGATGTGATAATAATGAAAAAAAGATGGATCTATGGCGCCCTGTGCCTGATTTGGATGTTTGTAATATTTGGTATGTCAAATGCGCAGGGAGAGGAAAGTCAGGGTATGAGTGATACAATCGTGATTTTCCTTTCCAAGATTTTACCGTTTGTATCTTATAATGATACATGGACTTTTATTGTAAGAAAGCTGGCGCATTTTAGTGAGTATGCGATACTGGGAATGTTGTATTATTTATTTTTCTCTACCTATCGAATAATTGGAAAGAAACAGATTTTGATACTCATCGGATGTGTATTTGCATATGCCTGCAGTGATGAATTTCATCAGTTGTTTATGGAAGGCAGAGCAGGACAGTTTCGGGATGTTTGTATCGATACAGTAGGAGGTGCCACAGGAATACTATTATGGCATTGGATATATACATATTTGCTAAAATATAAGCAAAAACGTATGCCTCATGAGATATAAAAAAGACTGCTATTTATAGTCAGTAGTGCTTATTTAACACGAAAATTTTACGATTTCACATGCGATTAACATATTGTATGGAATGTAAGAAAAAGAAATAAAAAATGCAGTAAAAACTAATGGGAACTTTATTGACAAGGGGTGTGAAATGGGATAAAGTAATAAAGAATCGTGATTGTAAAAAGCGCTTACCAATGAAATATTGGCCGCTTTTTTGTATTTACATGACAGGAGGTAAATCTATGAAAAAGTTATTAACTGCAGTATTGGCATGTACCTTATTATTAGGTGGATGCGGGTCTAGTGCACCAGAGCGTGCTGTTTCACAGACAACTGGGAAAACATATTTTAAAGTTGGTATGGATTGTGATGATGCCCCATTTAATTCTCAAACAAAACAACAGACGTCTAGCAGTGTCATAATATCAGATGACAGCTACAGCGTAGGATATGATGTAAATATTGCCAGAAAGCTGGCAGAAACAATGGGTGAAGAAATTCAGGTGAAAAAGATATCAAGAGATACCTTAAAAGATTCTTTGGATAAGTATGATATTGATGTCATTATATCAGCATTAAGTCCAAGTGAAGCATTGAAAAAAGAAATGGATTTCACAAAGCCATATTACAGCAGTGAGCGTGTGCTGGTTGTAAGAAAAGATGATAAAGCTGCGAAATATAAAGATATCGCACAGTTTAAAGGCTTAAAGGTAGCGGCACTTGCGAACTCCAGTTTTGATGATGCAATCAATGAAATCAAAGAAGTAAAACATGCTGATGCATTAAAGAATACAACAGAACTGGTAAAAGCCTTAACTGATAAAAAAGTAGATGCAATCGTGGTAGGAAAAGAAAGTGCACAAAGCATTGTGAAAAAGAATAAAGATCTTGTTGTTGTGACGCCAGATGAAAAGAAAGGATTCAGCACAAAAGCAGATTATGTCATTGGTGTGAAAAAAGGAACAACGGATGAAGATTTCTTTGAAAATCTGCAGAAGGCATTAGATGGCATTTCTAAGGAAGATAAAGAAACATTCATGAAAGCGGCAATCGCCTAAGTAAGCAATCCAGGTGATTGCTTTTTGCGTATGGAGGATATATGAGAGAAACAATTTGGTGTAAGAAACTGTTTGATACAAGTATTCAGGCAGGGAAACTAGCATTATCTATGCAGAAAGATATTATAAATGAGGGAAAAGATATTATAAGAGAAGATAAGGAGGATGATATGCATTATGCAATGCGGCAGGCAAAGACCAAGGCAGATGTCATGGTACAGGATATGCTATTAAAGGCGATGATGGATGATCGAGATATTTTGACCTTGGATGTGGAAGAAGAAAGTGATTTGGTGGCATGTTTTCCATGTCAGGATGAAAGATATACGCTGGTGATTGATCCCATTGATGGAACCTTGCAATACTTAAATCAATCAGATACATATTCAATCTGCAGTGCGATTCTTCATCAACAGGATATCTTAACTGCAGTTGTTTATTTTCCTAAACGAGATACTTTGTATTGTTATGAACCACAATATGGCACAAGATTTTTTATGAATGCCTCACAATGTGACTTTCAGGATGGAAAAGTAATAGATGTACAACATGCGCTTGTAAAACGAATATATAAAAATGATCGTGTTAAGGAGAAAATATGGAAGGTGATGGAGGCAGCTGGTTATGAAATTATTGATGATCGAACTTGTTGCTGTCCTGATGCCTTGTTGGCATGTATGCGCAAAGAAGCCATTGCATATCTTTCAGATACCAGAAATATCAGAGATATTTTAGTTGGGGCGATTTTATTAAAATGTAAAGATGGCGCTGTTCTTGATCTTCAAGGCAATACAGTCAAATGGCCCGCAAAAGGAAGGCTGCCTTTTGGTATTTTTACACGTTTTCCAGATGAAATGCGCAAAATATTAAGAAATATTGAAAAAAAGTAAAAAAAATAAAAATAATTTAGGATTTTTGCCTCCTTTTTACGTATGTATATATATAGGAGGTTTTTTTATATGGAAACTTTTACAGAATTAGAAGAGAAGATTGACAAGAAACAAACGATTCAAAACATGAAAAAAGAAATGGAACAGTTGTACTATTTCACAGGTAGAAATTATTCTGATATAGAAGCGTTCTACGTGCGTGAAACGGAGGCTGTGTATGATGTGGGAAAGGAAGGTGAAAAGAAAAAACAATTGTTACGTCGGTCAAATACATTTGCAAATGAAATCATGAAATTTATGAAAAAGCTGCCGGAAAAAGAACAGAAGGTATTGGATGCGTTATATGTGTGCCATCTTGATAGAAAAATGGCCTGCAAAAAATTACATATCACAAATGCAACCCTGCGCAGAAGAAATCAGGATGGATTATATCACCTAGCCATATTGATGCGCCGCTTCGTGTTGAAGGAAACCTAGGATCGTGTTGAAGGAAACCTAGGATTGTTGTGTCTGCTTAGGGATTATGGTATAATTACCAAGTGTTGGAGGTGCGTTATGAAAGTTTTATTGTATTTTGAAGGTGAAAAAGTAATCAGCAAATCAGGTATAGGCAGGGCAATGAAGCATCAGATGGCTGCATTGACATCTCAAAACATTGAGTATACCTTAAATCCTGATGATGATTTTGATATTCTGCATATTAATACGATTGGTCCCAATAGTTCTACAATCATTCGTAAAGCAAGAAATAAAGGCAAAAAAGTAATTTATCATGCACATAGTACGGAAGAAGATTTCCGTAATTCTTTCATGTTAAGTAACCAGATTGCGCCGTTGTTTAAAAAACGTTTGGTTCATTTATACAGCAAGGCAGATCGTATCATAACGCCGACTCCTTATTCAAAAAAACTGATCGAAAGCTATGGTATAAAACTTCCTGTGCATGCGATCAGTAATGGAATCGATTTGAATAAATTTAACTATAACGAAGATAAAATCAAAGCATTCAGAGAATATTTTCAATTAAAAGAAGATGAAAAAGTAGTTATCTGTGTAGGATTATTCTTTGTGAGAAAGGGGATTTTGGATTTCATAGAAGTCGCAAAACGCTTACCAGAGTATAAATTTATCTGGTTTGGCCATGTGCCACTATATTCCATTCCCAAACAGATTCGTGATATTGTCACAAAGGATCATCCATCAAATGTGATATTCCCAGGTTATGTCAGCGGTCCTGTAATCGAAGGTGCATATTGTGGCGGGGATGCTTTCTTCTTTCCAAGTATGGAGGAAACAGAAGGAATCGTAGTATTAGAAGCTCTGGCTTCCTATCAACAGGTTATATTGCGTGATATTCCAGTATATGATCCATGGATGCAGGATAAAGTCAACTGTTATATGGGACACAACGTGGAGGAATTCACAAAACTTGTGGATGATGTCGTGAATAAACGTTTACCGGATGTTAGTGAAGAAGGCCGTAAAACAGCCGCAAAACGAAGTATAGAAGAAGTAGGAAAAGAATTACGCCAGGTTTATGAACTGGTGTTGAAGGATGAAAATGAATAAGCTTCATACCTTTCAGCGTGTTGGAATTAAAATCCAGATATCGTGTTGTCAATAAACAAGACAGGATAGCGTATAGGTTATTGTTTTAGCGTATGTGACAAACTTGTAAGCATAAGATACATACCATCCCACTAGGAAGTATGCTATAATAAAAATGTAGAAAGCACTTAGGCAAAACTATATGTTTACAGTATGGTTTAATACTGTAAGTGAAATAAAGGGAGTTTTATCATGAAAAATTCATTGAAAAGCTACGTCTTGAATTTTTTGGTGATTATCGGATTAACTGTGATTGCACTTTGGTTCGCATTAAAAGACAATTATCAAGAAGTATTGACGTTGATATCTGGTTTAAAATGGTACTGGCTGATCATTATTCTTAGCTGGGGTATGTTGTATTCTTGCGTTGTAGGAAAGATTCTGTCTATATTCGCAAGAAAAAATAAAAAAGGCTATACCACTGTACAAGGTATTCAGAATGGACTTGTCGGCAGTTTTTTTAGTGGAATTACCCCAAGTTCTACAGGAGGCCAGTTTGCACAGGCGTATATCTTTAAAAAACAAGGCATAAAATTCAGTGATGGTGCCAGTATTTTATGGGCGGATTTCATTGTATATCAGACAACGATGATGGGGTATGTAACCGTGTTGTTCTTGCTTCGTTATACCCATTATGTACAAATGATTGGTGGACCGTTATTGTTTTTGATATTGGTTGGATATATTATCAATTTATGTGTTATCAGTATTTTATGGACAATGGCATTGTTTCCAAAGATGTATGTAAAGCTTAGCAACTTATGTGTAAAATTATTAGCAAAGCTGCATATTGTGAAAGATAAAGATAAAACACTGGCATCATGGGGTGCGCAGGTAACATCTTTTACAGAAGAAATTCAAAAGTTAAAAAATGAAAAAAAGATGATCATACAATCAGTATTATGGAATATCGTGCGAATGACCATTCAGTTTATGCTGCCATGGTTTATCGCCAATGCTCTGGGTTATTCTTTGGGCATAGATCGTTTGGTTGATTGTCTGGCATTATCCAGCTTCGTATTGATGGCAAATGCCTTCATTCCGATACCTGGAGCAAGCGGGGGAACCGAATTTGTCTTTACACAGTTATATGGACAGATGATCGCAGATGGCGCTATCACCAGTGGTATTATGATTTTATGGCGTTTTTCAACCTATCATTTGGTTATGTTGGTAGGCGCAGTCATATTTGTCTATCTGAAACAGAAATATAGTAAAGAAAGTTATGAACGTGATATAAAATAATAAGAGGAGGTCCTGGTATGAGAATTGGATTATTTACCGATACATACACACCGGATATCAATGGGGTTGTCAGTAGTATTGTGACCCTGCAAAGAGAATTGGAAAAAAACGGACACGAAGTATTCGTCATTACAAATCATAAGGCTAGAACCATGAAGCGTGAAGGAAACGTTTTGCGCTTACCGGGTCTGGAATTAAAATGGCTGTATGGTTATAAACTTTCAACACCATTTCATTTTGCGGCAAGAGATGAAGTGAAAAAGATGAATCTGGATGTCATTCATGTACATACCGAATTTGGTGTTGGCTTTTTTGCACGAATCGTTGCGAAAAACCTAAATATACCAGTGGTATCCACTTATCATACAATGTATGAAGATTACACGCATTATGTGAATTTATTCGGTTTTGAAGAAGTAGATAAGATGACAAAACGAATTGTATCTACATTCAGCCGTTCTATTTCAGATAATGTACAGGCAGTTATTTCCCCTAGTGAAAAAACCAAAGAAACATTATTAAAATATGGTGTAAAAACACCGATTTATGTTATTCCAACAGGACTTGATTTTTCTATGTTTGATATGCGTCAGATTCAAATGGATACAATCACAAGCATCCGTAAAGCATATGGAATACAAGAGGATGATAAACTTATTGTTTATCTGGGAAGAATCGCAGAAGAAAAAAGTATTGATATACCAATCGAAGGCTTTCGCTATGTAGAAGATGAACATATCAAACTAATGATTGTTGGCGATGGTCCTCAATTAGATGATTATCGCGAGCTTGCGAAAAAATATCATTTAGAAGATAAAGTGATTTTCACAGGCAAGAAAAATCGTGAAGAAGTGCCACAATATTATGCATGTGCAGATTGTTTTGTGTCTGCTTCATTGAGTGAAACACAGGGTATGACATTTATTGAAGCACTGGCTTGTGGTCTTCCTGTCTTTGCTAGACCAGATGATGTATTAAAAGATTTGGTTGTGGAAGGTGTTAGTGGCTATTTGTTTGAAACACCACAGGAATTTGCGAAGAAATTAACAGCATTTTTCGCAATGACAAAGGAAGCACAACAGGAAATGAAGAATAAAGCGAGAGCATTTGTGGACAAATACGATTCACGTGTATTCTATCAAAAGGTATTAAGCGTATATTATCAAGCAATTGATGATTATCAGCATGCTTATGAGGTTGTGAAAATTAAAAATCTGGATGATTATGTACGTATCTATGTAGAAAATGACAGCGAGGATCAGCCTTTAAAAATTCTGGTTTCTCTGGATGACTACTTTTTATATAAAATACGTATTGGCACAATGCTGGATCGTTATACAGTGGATGAATTCCGTCATAAAGAAATTATGCTGGAAGCTTATCGTGCTGCGATACGCAAGCTGAAAATTCGTGATTATACACGAAAAGAAATGCAGATTTATTTCAATCGTCTGCCAGGGCTTGCTAATGAAGATGTAGAAGCATTATTGTGTGAACTGGAAGAAAAAGGTTATATCAATGATCAGCTGTATCTTCAGGAAAAGATTGAAAAAATGCAGTTTTCACTTATGGGAAAAGGCAATATTAGAAGAACATTAATGAATAAAGGTATCGCAAGAGAAGATATCGATCAGGCATTAGATGCACTGGATGATGAAGAAGAAAGCCAGAAGGCGATACAGATGGCAGAAAAACTGATGGCAACCATCAAAGATAAATCCAAGAAGATGAAGAAACAGACGATTGTGAAAAAGCTGATCAACCTTGGATATGATAGTGATGTCGCATTATCTGCCAGTGAAAACTTAAATTTTGAGGATGAAGATGATCACTCTGCCCTGATTAAGACAATTCAAAAAGCACAGCGAAACTATGCAAGAAAGTATCAGGGAAAAGATTTACGCAATAAAATCATTCTGTATTGTATGCAGAAAGGATTTGTCAGAGAAGATGTCATCAACCAGTTAGAAGAAATGGAGGAAAACGATGAAGATTCAGGAATTGAATGATGGATATAAAGGCAGTATTACGGTTTTAATCACCAATCTAAATCGTGGTGTTACAGCCAAAGGAGCGCCTTATCTGTCTTTTACCTTTCAAGACAAGACTGGTACGATGGAAGCCAAATATTGGAATGTAAAAGAAGAAGAAATTGATCTATACAGCAATGGGATGCTGGTAGAGGCAACAGGGGATGTATTATCTCATAAAAAAATGTTACAGTTTCGTGTAAGCAAACTGGAGATTCTGGATATGAGTGAAATAGATATTTATGATTATGTAAAAACAAGTGCTTTAACAAAAGAAGAATTGAAATCTAGAATTGATGAGAAAATCAATGGTATTGATAATGCAATTATCAAAACGATGGTAATGGAAATCATGAAAGAAAACGAAAAAGATTTCTATGAATATCCTGCCGCTACGAAAAATCATCATGATTTTGTTGGAGGACTGGCGACTCATGTTTTGGGAATGCTGGAATTAGGACACTCTATTTGTGCACTGTATCCAATGTTAAATGAGGACCTGTTGGCAGGTGGCATTATTTTACATGATATTGGGAAATTAACGGAATTAAATAAAGCGATTATCAGTGAATATACAAAGACAGGAAAACTGCTTGGACATATTTCTATTATGCAGGCAATGGTCTATGAAAAAGCAAAACAGCTGGGATATGAAAATGAAGAAGAAATTCTATTACTGCGTCATATGATTTTATCTCATCATGGGGTATACGAATATGGTTCACCAGTATTGCCAATGATTCCGGAAGCAGAAATCCTGCATTTGATAGATAATATCGATGCACGTATGAGTACATTAGATAAAGCGATGAATAATGTAATGCCTGGTGAATTTACACCAAGAATCTTCGCAATGGAAAATCGTAATTTCTATAAAACAACATTAAAAAATAAAAAAGATTAAGATGAAGAAAGTCATATGGTATATACTGTATGACTTTTTTTAAAGGGATGCTTACAAAATTTACATGTAAAAGATTTTCGTGGATTTTGCTTTTTAAATCAGCAGTTTCATGTTATAGTAATGCATGAGGTGTTGAAAATGAAAATTGGATTTGTATCACTTGGATGTAGTAAAAACTTAGTAGACAGTGAAAAAATCATGGGCATGCTAAAAGAAGCCAGCCATGAAATGGTGAGTGATCCTGCACAGGCAGAAGCAATCATAATAAATACATGTGGATTTATCAATCCAGCAAAAGAAGAAGCGATTTCTACCATCTTCAAAATGGCAGAATATAAGAAATATAACTGTAAGAAGCTAATTGTTGTTGGATGTCTTGCACAGCGTTATAAAGAAGCTTTGATTGAAGATATTCCGGAAATCGATGCAGTCATCAGTATTCGAGAATATCCTCATATCCATGAAATACTTGGACAGTTATTGGATGGACATGATCTAGTCAGTTATGCGAAAGCAGAACGTCTGGTAAGCAGTAAGCCATGGACAGCTTATCTAAAGATTGCGGAAGGATGTTCTAATCATTGTACCTATTGTGCGATTCCATTGATTCGTGGGGATAATGTTACATTTCCTATGGAACAATTGATAGAAGAAGCGAAGCAATTAGCTGCACGTGGTGTCAAAGAGCTTGTATTAATTGCACAGGATACTACCAAATATGGTGTAGATTTATATGGCAAACGTTCTTTGTTGCCATTACTACAGAAACTGCATGAAATTGAAGGATTCCATTGGATTCGCATTTTATATATGTATCCGGATGAAATAGATGATGAATTGATTGAAGGTATGGCAAAACTTCCAAAGGTATTACCTTATTTTGATATTCCAATGCAGCATGCAAATCATCGTATGCTGACGGCTATGAATCGAAGAGGCACAAAAGAAGATGTATTGAAACTTATCAAAAAAATACGTGAAACTTTTGAAGAACCAACACTGCGTACCACATTTATTGTTGGATTCCCTGGTGAAACAGATGAAGAATTTGAAGAATTAAAACAGTTTGTGAAAGATGTACATTGGGATCGTATGGGTTCATTTACATATTCTCCTGAAGAAGATACACCGGCATTCGATATGGATGGTGCAATTGATGAAGAAATCAAAGACCAGCGTTTAGATGAGTTGATGCAGCTGCAGCAAGAAGTATCCTTTGCGAACCAACAGAAAATGATTGGGAAAACCTTAGAGGTTTTGGTTGAAGATCAGGATGGATTACGTGGCGTATATCGTGGCAGAAGCGTACATGATGCGCCAGATGAAGTTGATGGTGTGGTATTGTTTACAAGTGAGCGTGCCATCAACTTTGGAGAATTTGTAAAAGTAAAAATTACGGAAGCAATGACACATGATCTAAAAGGAGTGGAAGTGTGTTAAAAGGCTTTGATCCAATTATCGCACCATATCCTTATGTGATGATCTTAGGCTCTATGCCAAGTGTGACATCATTAGAAAAACAAGAATATTATGGCTTTAAGCATAATCGTTTCTGGAAAATTATGAATCAGATGTTTCAAATGCCAATTGATACCTATGAACAAAAAAAGCAGATCATCTTGACACATCATATGATTTTATGGGATGTGATAGGAGAATGTGAGCGGGAAGGCAGCCTGGATAGTGCGATTCGTCATGAAAAAGTAAATGATATTGCATATCTGATACAAGCACATCCAACCATTCGCATGGTGATCTGCAATGGTAAAAAAAGCTATGATTTATACCAAAAGCATTTTCATGCCATACAGATTCCATGTATGTATTTACCAAGTACCAGTAATGCCAATCGAACAATCAAGGAACAAGCTTTGTTTGAGGCATGGAAGCAGGCATTCAAAAAGGCAGATATCCTTTAAAGGGTATCTGCCTTTTTGTTAGTTACAAGTAAATTTTTGTTTTTTTAGGTTGCTGATACTTTGATTATAATCAATCTCTAGTTTATCGCCTTCTAGTTTTTGATTGGTGACTTTACCATAATCGGTTGCGCTAACTTTAGAAAAATCAAAGGTTATAACTTCAGTGTAAAGATTGTTTTTATCAATACCGGCTTCATAGCTGATGCCTTTCATATCTTTATATTTTTCTTTGTTTTCCTTAATTGTAGCCTCTACCTTTTTTTGCATATCCTTATCATCTTTATCAAGTGTTGCACTGACCGTCTGCTTTTGAGATTTTACAACATCACCTGCATAAGTAATATCCTGTGTGGTGGTAAATGTGATATCACCTGATTTCTGTTCCATTGTACACTTTGTTGTTTTCTGGGGTTCTTCCTTTTTATCAGATCCACATCCGCTTAAACATAACAGAATTAAAGCGGAGCATAATAATTTTTTCATATTGTCCCTACTTTCTATTGACGCTATTGTATCATATGCATTTACAGGATGAAAGTTTTATTTGATTTTCAATTTACGTTTTACATAATAATGCTTTGTGATTTTCAATACATTTTCTAATTCCATCTGGAAAGGTTCCCAATACAGATCTTCTCGTGCCAGTGTTGGCGCAATCTTCATAACTAGAAAATCTTCTAACTTTTCAGCAGCTACATCTGAATATTTCATACGATAATATTCATGGAACTGCGTAACATGCTGGGGAAAACGCTTTGGATATCTGACTTCTTTAAGAATCGCTGGATCAGGTTTGGTATCCAATAATGTACAAATCGTATTTGCTATAAGGGCTGCCGGCAGATAATGATAATCATCCTGATCTGCTAGTTCTACAAAGAAAGGATATGCCTGTTCATATTCTTTATCTTCCAAATATAACATACCACATTGGTATAAAGATTGAAGATATTTATTTTTATGCAGCTGGTCTTTGTGTTCTCTTACCAGTTTGAACAGCTTCTGTTGATAGATGTTATTTTGATTTTTCTGTAATTCAACATACAATAAAGCCATTGCATCATAAACATCCAGCAAACGATTGTAATTTTCAGTTTCAATAAAGATACGTTCCAGCTCTAAAGAATCCCTAAAACAGTCTAAATACCAACCACGGTAAAAATGCATATAGGAACGATTCAGTATATTTAAAGGTGTATCACTTTCATTGATCTTTAAAAATTCAAAGATTTCCTGCTCCTTTTTCGCATTTCTTGTACGATGAACGGTATATGTAAATAACATATCTTTAATGATTTCTTTTAAAGGCTTAGTGAAAATATCTAATAATGCCATATATTTATCAAACTGTTCTTCACTCATATCACTACATTTCGCATAATAATTGGGAATTAAATCACATAAATCAAGAATTTCTTTTACAAAAATGTCACTACTGTCTGTTGGTAACAGTTTCTTGATTTTTAAAGCTGTTTTTTGTAGATTATGAATGTGATAAAATGTGACATCATGTAAAAGCTGCTCAAATAATGGCTGAAGATTCGCCCAGAATGCTGGATCATATTCAATGGTTGCTCCAATCTGATGTAATAAATAGATATAAATAGAATCGCTTTTGATTGGATGCAGATTTTCAATACGACTGTAGGAATCCATGGAACAAATCAATGCATTATTATAAGTGATAAAATCTTTTTGTTTCATTTTCAACTGTTTACGATAATATTTCAATAGTACCGCTATACAGTTCTTTACATTTTTATTTAAACGAAAATCTCTAGGGTACATTTTCTCTCCTCCAAATACTCTTTTATATTATATCACGTTATTAATTATAGGTGACAAAATATGTAAAAAAAGAAGTTTTTTTACATGAAAATTGTGCTATAATCATTACCAATAAAAGAAAGGGGAATATTTTTATGGAAATATGCGTTTGTGAAAATGAGCAGCAGCTGATACAGCTGGCAGAAACAGCAAAGGAAATCTGGAATGAATATTTTATTTCCATCATTACACAGGAGCAAATTGACTACATGGTAGAAAAATTTCAAAGCTATCCTGCCTTGGAAAAAGCAATCAATGAAGAGCATTATACATATTTTTTAGCCTATGAAGGAAAAGAGCTGATTGGCTTTTGTGGAGTAAAGCCTGAGAAAGAACGTTTGTTTTTAAGTAAGCTGTATCTGAAAAAAGCGTATCGTGGAAAAGGATATGCCAGCACATTACTGAAACAGGCCATTGCCTTTGCGAAAGAATCAAAGCTGGATAAAATCTATCTGACATGTAATAAGTTTAATACCCATTCCTTAGATGTATATAAGAAAAAAGGCTTCTATGAAATCGATGCTGTACAAACTGATATCGGTCATGGCTTTATCATGGATGATTATATTCTACAACTAGATATCGCTTAAAAGCACATTTGTGCTTTTTCTTTACGCGTTTTTTAAGAAGCTACATACCTTAAGGTAGGAGGTAATGTGTATGACAAAACTGCTAGGGATTGATGTGTCAGAACATAATGGTGTCATCAATTGGGATACAATCAAAAAAGGTGGTATCAAATTTGCGATTATCCGTTCAAGTTATGGACACTTTGTAGAAGATCGACAGTTTCGCCGCAATGTAAAAGAATGTGAACGTGTGCATATGCCATATGGCTTGTATCATTATTCTTATGTGGCAACGGATCAAGAAATGAGAGAAGAAGCATCAGGCTTTATCCGATTATGTAAAAGCTGTAAACCATCCTATCCATGCTTTATCGATATGGAGGATGCTGATGGATGGAAGGCCAGTCATCATGTAAGTGATGCAATGAATGTGAAGGTTTGTTACTATACCTGTTCTGAATTAGAAGCAAATGGTTTTTATGCTGGTATTTATGCCAATCTGGATTGGTGGAATAATCATCTAAACTCAAGTACATTAGATCGTTTTGATAAATGGGTAGCACAATGGGCAAGTGTAAATACGTATACCAAGCCTTATCAAATGTGGCAGTTTACAAGCGATGGTCGTGTTGATGGCTATACTGGTCGCTTAGATATGGATTATAGTTTTGTGGATTATGAAAAACTGATCACTTCTATGGGATTTAACGGTTATCATAAAGATGGAAATAAACCAGAGAATCATCCTCCGATAACTACCCATCCTGCTAGACCAAGATACAGCGTTGGAGATAAAATCGCATTTAAAGGATTATGGACCCAAAGTAATGGTGGGAATTGGTATCCTGTAAAAAATCTTGCGATCAAAGAAGGAATCATTACTAAGATTTTATATGGGACACAGCATCCTTATCTGATCAATCATAATGTTGGATGGGCAAATGATGATGTTGTGATTCATCAAGAAAGCAATCGTTTTAAAATCGGTGACAAGGTTTCTTTTGATGGGCTATGGACCCAAAGCAACGGCGGGGTATATTATCCAAGCAGCTCATTGTTAGTAAAACAGGGAAGAATCACCAGTATCGCCAAAGGTGCAAAACATCCTTATCTGATTAATGAAAATGTTGGATGGGCACAAGAAAGTGCATTGCATCATATATAAAAAAACTGCGCATGGAATGGTCGTTTCCACAGCGCAATTTTTTTACTTAAGACATTACAGCATACATGTCTTCCATGATGGTATCAAATTCTTCTTTTGACATCAGGGAACAATAGTAAGACTGAATCATGAGGCGCAAGGTATGCTGGAACTGCTCCAGTGTATCTGCGCTTTCTTTATGTACCTGAATTTGATGAATGAAGTCATCTACCCATAAATCAAAATCGGACATTACCATAATTGCATTTTTGTTAAAATTATCGTCGAAATAAATCATGTTCTGTTGCATAATGTGTTTCCTCCTTTGTTTTTATCTGATGTTATTATACAGTTATGATGTTGCAGAATAGCACGAGTTTTGTCGAATAATGAAGAAGATAGAAAAACTTTTGTATACGATTGTATATTTGTTTTGATTTTGGGAACAATTGTTTTTAAATGGTAGAATCGATCAGTAAACAACAAATAGCTATATAAAAATTATAGCTTTTTTCATGAATGGTATTGCATTTTCACCATTTTCTGTTATAATAATCTAGCAGTTGGAAAGATGACTTGTTAGCTCAGCTGGCAGAGCAACTGACTCTTAATCAGTGGGTCCAGGGTTCGATTCCCTGACAGGTCACCATTTATAAAATAAACCTTTTGACAGGGAATGTTGAAAGGTTTTTTTTACTCTGGAACCACTTTCTATATCATATGAAATATGTGTTTTTATGGTATCTCCGCAATCATTGTAGAAAGGTGTCACATTTTGTTGTATACTTATGATAAAAAGAGAGGTAGATATCGTGTTTTTCAGAAAAAAGAAGAAAGAACCAGAGAATCTTGTAGAAGAAACATCTTTGGTATATCAATATTTATCAGAACTATATGAAGATGGACAAATACAAAATGATGCATTTGTGATCCCTGAACATCAGATTTATATTTATGCGGATGTTTTAGGTGGAGATGAAACAATGGCACAGGTTGTTTTTCAAATCCATCATGAAAGCCTGGAGGATCCTATCATTGATCCTGTTTGTGGTCTAGGATTAAGCTATGAGGAATGCATTCGTGATGCCTGTGATAATTTCAATCGTCATGATGTGCAATTATTCATAGGCGCATTGGAAAAAGATAAAACCAAAACCGTGATCATCAAAACATTGGAAAATCATGCATTTGATGTATATGAAAGTAAAGTATCTTCTCATGGAAAACGGGAAGGCATTATGCTGGAAAGCTTCTGGAATATGCTGGGAGAACAGATTTTAAAAAGATTAGGCAACAAGCGTTGTTACTGGATTAAAATCTATTGCGCAAAAATGGGAAGAAAGTCTGATATTGAAGTGCGAATCAATGATGTACTTTCTAAAGAATTAAGTGATCTATTAAAAGACTATGTTGGCAATTGGGATTGTATCGATGCATATCATACAGAAAAACAAAGCTTTTTGTTTTATCAAAAAGATGATACTTACACACCACCTGTATTCACAAAGGAACAGATTGTTACATATACAAAAAAAGCAATTCATATGTATGAAAAATGTGAAGATAAAGAGGAGTATAAAAAACTTCGTGTTCAGTTGATCAAATTATGTAAAGATGAAAGTCTGGGTATGGAATTGTTTGGGTTTATTCCTGAATTATATTGTAAACACGTATTTAGTGATTTGGAATGTGGAGAACAATTATTTCTCATCAGAAAAGGGGAGCCGACAGTAGAGTTATATCAAAGTCAGGTACGATCTTTCTCATATATAGACGAAACCATTCGAAAATATCTAAAAAATGAAGAACCAAGTCAGGAACTGATTGAACAGATTGCGCAGTTTAGCGCAAATTATCGGGCAATTCAAAAAGCACTAGATGAAGGCGATGATATTAAAGAGCTTTATACACCAGGAATTGGATACTTTGTGAAAGAAAATTATATTTTACGATAAAAAGATTGACATAGTGGAACCACTATGATAAGATAAACAAGCAGAAAAGTTAGTGGAAAGTTAGAAGCACCCCTTCTCACCTGATATCCAAAGGATATGGGTCATAAGCTACATCGATATAGAAGTATTGATATCAGTAGGTTAATCATGCGGGTGCATATAAGTACCCGCTTTTCTTATGGCAACAAATGGAGGTGTCTATTATAAACAAGAAAGTTATTCCTAACAACGTAAACGACGATTTAGTTAATGAAAAGATCAAATTTAAGGAAGTCATGGTCATTGACGCTAATGGTGATAAACTGGGTGTCAAACTTCGTCGTGAAGCTTTACAAATCGCATATGATCAGGATTTGGATCTGTTGTGCGTAGCGCCAAAGGCAGTCCCACCGGTATGTAAGGTGCTGGATTATGGTAAATATCGCTTTGAACAGCAGAAAAAAGCGAAAGAGGCCAAAAAGAAACAGCATGTTACAGAGGTAAAGCCTATCCGTCTATCTCCGGTTATTGATAAACACGATTTTGATACAAAAATGCGTCATGCAAGAGCTTGGATTGAAGATGGTATGAAGGTCAAGGTAGATATGCGTTTTAGAGGACGATTGATTACAAGACTGGAAGTTGGTAAAAAGATTATGAATAACTTTACGGAAGAAATTTCTGATATTGCGACCGTAGAGAAAAAACCGATTCTTGAAGGTAACACAATGTCATGTGTTTTGGCACCGAAAAAGAATAAATAAAAAAATTAGAGGAGGTACTACTTATGCCAAAGATGAAGTCACATAGAGGATTAGCAAAACGAGTTAAAACAACTGGTTCTGGAAAATTAAAAAGAAGTCATGCTTATACTTCTCACCGTTTCCATGGAAAAACACAGAAACAAAAACGTCACTTGAGAAAATCAGGAACTGTTAACAACACAGATTTCAAACGTGTAAAACAGATGCTTGTTAAATAATAGGAGGAAGTAAATATGGCTAGAGTAAAAGGTGGATATACAACACGTCAGAGAAGAAAAAAAGTTATTAAATTAGCAAAAGGTTATTACGGAGCTAAACACATTTTATACAAGACTGCTCACGAGCAGGTAATGCATTCATTTAAATATGCTTACAATGACCGTAAAGATTTAAAACGTAACATGCGTAAGTTATGGATTGCACGTATCAATGCTGCAGCTAGAATGAATGAAATCTCTTATTCAAAATTAATGCACGGATTGAAACTTGCTAACGTAACAATCAACCGTAAGATGTTATCAGAAATCGCTATTCACGATCCTAAAGGATTCACAAAAATCGTTGAAACAGCAAAAGCTGCTTTAGAAAAACAAGCTGCTTAATTTGAGGAATATCTATGGATGACACACGTCATACTTTAAATGAACTTCTGGTAGATTTATTTAACTACATCCTTCTGATTGAGGAGAAGAATCTTCGTGATCAGGGGGTCAAGTTATCCATGACCGAAGTGCATATCCTAGAAGCAATTCAAAAAAGTGAATCCAATATGATGTCCGCAATCGCTAAACGTTTGATGGTAACACAGGGTACGCTTACCGTTTCGACAAGTAAGCTTGTAAAAAAAGGGTATGTAGAAAGAGTCAAGGATGAGAAGGACAAACGTATCGTGCGTCTGACATTAACGGATAAGGCAGAATCGATCATGCAGATCCATAATCAGTTTCATGAGGCAATGATTGAAAAATTATTGAATGAATTGGAACTGGATAAGGAAGAAGAACTGATCAACTCCTTAAAAAATCTAATGAAATTCTTTAAAGAAAAATATTAAGTCTGTTTGAAAAAACAGGCTTTTTTTATATGAAAAAATAAAAATCAATTTTTGATGAAAAAAGAGAACTTTTTGGCTCTTAAAACCATTAACTTAGTGAGGAGGTCAGATATGAAAGAAAAACATCTTGTCAAAAAGATACAAGCCGGCGATCAACATGCATTAGATGAATTAATTTCTAAACTGTATCCTCAAATATACTCCTATGTTTATGTACGTGTGAAAGGAAATGAATGTAGTAAAGATATTACGCAGGAGGTCTTTTTAAACTTTATCAAAAATATAGACCGTTTTGAATTTATCGGAAAAACTAAGCATTATTTGCTTCGTATGGCAGTTAATGGCTGTCATAACTGGTATCGTACACATCCTATTCAGGAGGATGACGATAAACTAAAGAACATGAGTGTGGAACCACTTTATCCCTAGAGGGATTTAAAATCATTATTAGCAACATTACCGATGCAGCAACAAGAAGTCTTGATTCTAAGATATTATGAAGAACTGAAAATAAAAGAAATCGCAGATATATTAGGAATCAGCGAAAATACGGTGAAAACACGGATACGACTAGGCTTGGAGAAATTAAGGAAAATTACCAAAAAGGAGGACTGGCTATGAAACTGGATTGGAAAAGCGTAGAAGTTTTGGAAACAGAAGGCTTAGATGAAACTTTACAGGCTTGCAAAGTGCAGCTTATGCAAAAGGAAAATCGTATTGAACACCAAAATGTACATATCTTTACAGCATATCTAAAAGTAGATGGCAACAAGATCATCATCGGTTATCTGATATTCTTATTTGTTTTTATTTATCTATTTTTCACAAAATATTTTGAATTAGTCAACATCTCCTTATATTATTGTGCACTGGGAATCTATTTCACTACTTTGCTATTTCGTCATCAGGAAAGTGGACTACATGAAATTTTATACACAACACCGTTGAATGGCGCAAAATTATTCCTTTTTCAGATTGCGTGTTTTCTTACACTTTATATCGTAACCATAGGACTGTTATTCACTTGTGGCAATTTTTCCCATCGTGAAATCATAGAGGTAGTCACAACATCCATGTTGCCATTATGTTTATCTGAATTTGTGCTCTTATCTGGGATTGTCCCAATACGCAGCTACCAAGTCGCATTATCTGTATATATCGTGTTATATATGTTGTTTATATATGTTTTTACAGGCGTATTTGAGAATTATATAGGGTATTCATTATCTTCTACATGGTTTTCATCTTGGATATCTTATCAGCCATATCTGTGTGTAATAGCGATAATATTATTCCTGTCAGGCTGTATCTGTAAATATCAAAGACTTGGAAAGGAGGGCTTTTATGAAATTAACAATTGAACATTTACAAAAATCATTTAAAGATAAAATCGCAGTAAACGATGTATCCTTCACTCTGGAAGAAGGCATCCATGCATTACTTGGCGCAAATGGCAGTGGGAAGACAACATTAATGCGTATGATTTGTGGAATCATGAAGCCTGATCAGGGAATTGTGAAAATGGATGATATCGCAATCCTACAGAATTATAAAGAGTATACGAAATCTTTGGGGTATCTGCCACAAAATGCTGGATTTTATATGGATTTTAATATTGAATCATTTTTACGATATATTGGTGTATTGAAATGTCTGAAAAAAGATTATTGTGAACAGAAAATTGATGAATTATTAACAAGATTAAATCTTCAGGATGTCAGAAAGAAAAAGTTAAAGCATTTATCAGGTGGTATGATGCAGCGTGTAGGAATCGCACAGGCTTTATTGAATCATCCGAAAATATTAATACTGGATGAACCCAGTGCAGGCTTAGACCCGAAAGAACGTATTGCATTACGACAGCTATTATCACATGTGGGCAAGGATACGATTGTCATTTTATCAACACATATCGTTAGTGATGTGGAATCGATTGCCGATGATATCATGTTGATGAAACAGGGGGAAATCTTATTTAAAAAGCCATTGCAAGATATATTACAGGGAATGAGTGAAAAGGTTTATGAAATTAGCGGGAATGAACAGGCAATTCGTGCATATGAACAGGATTATACAATCGTCAATCGAAAAACAGATGGAAATATTATCACAATTCGATTATTGTCAGATCACAAACCTTGTGGTCAGGCAATAGAAAAAGAGCCGAATTTAGATGATGTATATCTATCCTATTTCAGGGAGGAAAACGCTTATGTGGAAACTGATTTATTATGAAATGAAGAAACTGATCTCTTCCTTTTCTGGTAAACTCATTTTATTGTTGTTTTTAGGCATTTGTTTATGGCAGACACAACAGGATATCAAAAGTATCTTTAGTGATGACTAGAATGGGATGGAAGTATCACAACTTATAGAAAAGCAAAAAAGTTTAGAAGGAAATTACCAGGACATCTATAAGAAGATTCCTGATTTCGAAAACGATGCTATACATTATAACCCTCACCGTGATATAGATGAAGAAATGACCACCAATATGAATTTCTTTGATTGGAAAAAGGTATACAAGGCGTATGAAGACCATACATTAACACTGGAAATGATCAATGATCTAATCGATAATCCAGAATTAAAATTTCATTCCTTAGATGAAGTGAATATAAGGTATGGGTATAAAGATGACTTTTTATGGTTGATACTTAATCAATATATACCAGAACAGGATATCATGTTAAATCGTAAGAACTACGTATATCAATCAGAAAATAACACATGTGTGTTAGGCGAATGTGACATGGTAAAAGATGAAGTTTCAAAAAAAGAAATCAATCGGCGCTTGTTAAATCTTTCGAATACATATCAAAGTAATTATATAGAAAATAATATCGTTGATCGCATAAACTATACAAATATGATCATATTGATTGTGATTGCTGTACTTTTTGCGAATATCTTTAGTCGGGAAGCACAGGGAAAAACTGATACATATCTTGCATGTTCACCTATCACTACCAAAACGGTAGGGGCGAAAATTATTTTTGCATTATTATTAGGAACAGGTATCCCAATTTTATGTAAAATAGTTACTTTTGTTTATGCTATTTTTCAATCAACCGGTATTCATTGGGACATCTTTTTCTACCAACAGGGGAGTTTAATCGCTTCTTATGTATTTTCCATTAAAGAGCTTGTAGGGATAGGATTTATCAATCAGTTGATCATGACAATATCCCTATGTATCAGTATTTTATTTATTTCTCAAAAGTCAAAAAACACATATTTTTCTGCGATATTATCCTTGATTTTTGTGATTTTCCCAATATATTATGCGGTATTCCACATGGGCGGGTATGAAATTGCCAGCTATTTTCCTAGCAATCTTTTAATGTATTTTAGTGAGCATTTAAATGTTGTCAATTATACATCTGGCGTCACACCATTATTTATGTCAGTTGCAGGATTGATCATACCAGCAGCCACAAAATACTGGATCATCTGGATAATTTTAGATATAATTCTTGTTTTATGGATGTTTAGAGAAGGTAAATTACATCGTGTATTGCATGCATAAAGGCTAATGTGACCATAGCCTTTTTTTTAATTTTCAGACAATCTAGTAAAACTATGTGTTATAAAAGTATCCATTTATTTGGAAATAATTAGAATAAGTCTATTGACATATCCCATCATCTGCTGTACTATTGTATTAGATGATTAATACAATGATACATCATCTTTGAAAAAGAGGAGGAGCTTTATGTTTTGGAAATTATGGAAATATGAATTAAAATGTTCTTATAGAAGTTATTTATTTACGTATGCGATTTTATTATTATCTGCATTATTCTTTAGTACCAGAAGCAGTGATATCATTATGATGATCGTATCTCTTCTGTTTACGATTATGCTTTTTGTGGTTTTTATATTAACATTTGTGATGATTATCAGAACTTATCAACAATCGATGTTCACAAAAGCCGGCTATTTGACGATGACGCTGCCAGCTTCAAGTAAGATGATCCTGTTAGTGAAAATCTTAAATTCTGCTTTATGGTTTATCTTATCTATGATTGTTATTGTATTAGCTGGAGTTTTATTGGCTTACAAAGCAGGTGGATTTACGTTATCTGAATTATTTTATGCATTTGGTAAAGTATTTCAGCAAATGGATTTCAATTTCCTAATGAATATCATCATGGTGTTGATTGGTACGATTGAATCAGTTGCTATGGTTTATTTTGTGATGAATGTGACACATACAAACTATATTCGCCGTCATAGAGGAATCATTGCTGTCTTATTATTCTTTGCTATTACGATCGTGATTTCTTTATTTAATAATTATGTAATAGGAATAGATTCTGTAAGCGTCTTGTTTGGTGGAGGCGAAATGAATGTTGTAAGCAGTAATGCATCACAGTATATTTCTATGGTAGAAGATGCCATCTTAATGGTTGCATTCTATTTTGGATCTGTTTATATCTTAGACCACAAACTGGAATTAGAATAATGCATGATTTTAAGGAAAACCTGTTGGCAATCCTGGTGATTCTTATGTTTACTTTCTGGTATTTATATACCGGATATTTGCTGGTCGACTATCTACAGCTGGGATTTGTGTTTCTGATGATAGGATCAGGTGTATTGCTAATCATTATTCTTGCAGTGTTGAGAACGATGCATATTATGAAAAAAAGAGAATATTAAGGAGTGGTCTAAATGAAGTTTGATGATAATATACCTATCTATTTACAAATCATAGATGAATGTAAGCGACGAATCATCACAGACGAATATCAGCCTGGAATGAAGGTACCGCCAGTTCGTGAGTTGGCAGTGGAATTTGGTGTAAATCCTAACACAGTACAGCGGGCAATGCAGGAATTAGAGCGGGATGGCTTGTTTATAAGTGAACGAACAAACGGGCGATATATTTGTAAAGATCCTGAACGAATTATGGTATTAAAAAAGCATGTTATGAATGAAAAAATTGATCTTTTTCTGGATGAAATGAAAGAATTTGGAAGCAGTGAAGAAGAAATCATACAAATGATAAGGGAGCGTTACGAAAATGGAAAAGCTGATTGAAATATGTGGATTAAATAAATCCTATGGAAAAAAACAGGTATTAAACAATGTTGATTTAACCGTAGAAAACGGTCAGATTATTGGTTTATTAGGACCAAATGGAAGTGGTAAAACTACTATGTTAAAAATCATGACAGGTCTGTTAAAAGATTATCAGGGTGTTGTGAAAATTGATGGAAAAAGCGTTGGCGCAGAATCCAAAGCAGTTGTTTCATATTTGCCAGATGAGCCTTATTTTTCTGATTGGATGAAGGTAAATGATGTGCTTGGAATTTTCCGTGATATGTATCATGATTTTGATGAAACAAAATGCAAAAGAATCATGGATAAATTTAAAATTGATAATAAAATGCGTATCAAATCTATGTCAAAAGGAACGAAAGAAAAGTTTCAGCTGGCACTTGTGATGAGTCGTAAAGCAAAACTTATCATCATGGATGAACCAATTGGCGGTGTAGATCCTGCAGCACGTGAGGTGATTTTGGATACGATATTAGAAAATTATGATGAAAATCAGACAATTTTAATCGCAACCCATTTGATTGCGGATATCGAACGTATTTTTAGCAATGTTGTATTTATCAAAGAAGGCAATATTGTTTTAGATAAAGATGTAGAAACGTTGCGACAAGAAACTGGAAAATCAATTGATGAATTATTCCGTGAGGAATTCAAATACTAAAAGATTATGAAACAGGATAAAAGCCTGCAGAAAAAAAGGATCAGTTTAGCCAGTTTAGCACTGATTTTTGGTGTAGCGGGGTATTTAAGATTTCAACTGGTTTCTTGTATGTTTTTAGGCATCCTAACAGCAGTCATATGTATGCGTATGCATAATTTTGGATAGAGGACGTTCATGCGTTCTCTATTTTTTTAGAAATATATAAAGCAAAATGCTCATCATAATGGTAAATGATGTTTCAAGCAGGGTGGATACACCACTATTTAAAAGATAGAGCAACAGATCACATACAACAAGGAGGGTATACGGACGCACGCAGTATTGAAATAAAGGGATATCTTTTTTCATGATGGTTGTCAGGATATGATAAAACAAGATCACATAAGCAGCTGTTCCTGCCATCGCAAGCTGTGTATGCCATTTTGAGAAGAAGGGGGCATGCATAGGATCATAGGGTATACATACCGATATGGCCATAAAAATACAAGCGAGCATTAATAGAAGATAACCAAGCCGATAGGAATATCGGTTTTTTTTCATAAATGCAAAGGTATAAATGAAAAAATATAGGGCGGCACTGATTCCCCAAACGATGAGGTAAAATTTATGCCCCAGAGCATTTCCAAGATCACTTAGGTTTTGTGATAAAGGTGCAGTAAAGAAAAAAGTCCCTAAATTTATAAAAATGATAAAAATGAGGAATAGGATTTGAAAATGTTTAAAAAACGCTTTATTCATCGGCGATTTCTCCTTTCAGAGGTAGGAATATTATACCATTTTAATTATGTGAAAATATGTGAAATGACTAAAAATTTAGGATTTTCAGATTTTTTTACGTATGTATACTTGTACGGATAAAAAAAGAGGTGTTGAAATTGGAAGAAGAAATCAAAAAATTGGAGAAGCGTGATGATGGATTTGTGGAAGTAACGTTAAAGAAAGCAAAAGATTTTGATGAATACGTTTTGGCTCAGATGTGTAAAGATACATCTTGCCTGAATGTAATTCGTGATCCTAACAGCAAAGTGAAGTTCTATTATGATACCAACGGCTATTTAGATTTATTGTCTTATTTGGAAATGCATCGTTTTGAAGAAGATGAAGCAATGAAGTTTCTGATTTATTTATTTGAGCATCTGGTAAGAACAAATACCAATAAACCGGTTGTCTTACAAAGTGATTTGATTTACCTAAGCTATGATGGCGGTATCTTAAAATTTATGGCATTACCATTGACGATGGATAAATGGGTATTTCAAAGTGAACAGAGTAAGGCGTTTCTAAAAGAACTGATCAAAGTGTTGAAAGGAGAAAATCTATATGCGATATCAGGTTTCTTAGTTGAACAATTAAAAGGTAAAGAAGTATCCTTGCCAAATGTTCTTCAGGGACTACATAGACTTTTTGATGCGAATAAACCAAAAGCACCATGGTATGCGAAATTCCTTCCTAAAAAACAAGAAGTCGCATTTGTTGTGAATGGACTTCCTAAACCAGCTGTTATACAAAAACCGCATTCTCCTATTGAAGATGAATTATTTATGGAAACGATGGTGTTATTTGGAAGAGATGATCAATCTTCATTCATTGATCAAAAAACGAAAGCTATCTATATCGTACAAAAGGATGAATATCATATTGGCAGAGATAAGGGAAATGATTTATGTATCAATGATACATTTGTTTCTGGCAAACATGCCGTATTTGATTCAAAAAGCAATACTTTGACAGATTTAAATAGTAGTAATGGAACCTTCGTGAATCATGAAAAAATTCAAGAACGAACATTAAACCATGGAGATATCATCAGCTTTGCCAATCATGAATTCCAGTTTCAATCACCATTTTCAAAGGAGGAGGAGCATGTGTAAGACATATCAGAAAATACGTTTATTAGGAAAAGGTGGCATGTCACAGGTATGGCTGGTAGAACATTTAGAAACCAAAAAACGCTATGCTTGTAAAATCTGTAAGAAAGATGACGCAAAATCAGCGTTATATGCTTCAGCTTTACGAAAGGAAGCCTGTTTATTGGCAGGACTTCATCATCCCATGATTCCATCTTTGATTGAATACGATCCAAAAGGCAGCTTTGTTATGGAATATATCGAAGGGGAAAGCCTAGATCAATACATAGGTCGTAAAATCAGTAGGAAACAGCTGATAACATGGATGAAAGAGGTTCGTGATATTTTAGATTATCTTCATTATCATGGTATCTATTATCTGGATGTAAAACCTCAGAATTTGATATGTGATAAACAGAAACATTTGCATTTGATTGATTTTGGTGTCAGTGTCAGTGAAGAAAATCAGAAGGTATATGCATTAACTCCCAGGCTATGGAGCACCGGCGTTAAAAAAGCAGAAGCCCACTGCCACATGTGATGTATATAGTTTTGGACAGACTTTTTATGTTTTAGCACATCAATGTTTTGTGCCTGATCAAAAGCCAAAAGAAGCAATTGACATCTTCTTATGGCGATGTGCGCAGAAAGATCATAATCAATGTATCCATGATATGTCAGATGTAGCACTTCAGCTGGATAAGCTTAGTAAACATCATAAAAAACACATATCTTCATTCTTCTTAACAGGAATTATGGTAATGATGATTCTTGTATCAAGATATTGCATGCTTTGTTATGAAGATAAGAAACAACAAATCTATAACGATTTGATACGACAAAAAGCATTTGAAAAAGCCATATGCGCCAATCCTGATCAAATCGATGCCTATCGTGCATATCTATCTTATACAAATAAAAAAGATGCTTTACAGCATATCGAAAGATTGTATGAACAGGAAGCATTTGATTTACATCCGGATATCAAACAATATCTGGTATTGGAAAGTATGACGTTAAAAGATTTATCAACTGCCCATTTTGCATATCAATTATTGCAGAGGTCCAAGAGTGAATTTGATCAATCTTATCGACAAATACTGGGCGATATCTTAGATAAAAAGGATTGTAAAAGAAGTCTTAGTGCATTGTATACACAGATCATAAAAGAAACAGACACTGATTCATCCGTACATAAAGAACTGTTGGCTGATTTATATGAATTAAGCAATGATCTGGATAAAACAATGTGGATGCAGCTGATACAACTGTATGAGGAAGCATCTATGCAGGATGAAATGCATCGTGTGCAATATGCTTTTGTGGTATGGCAGATAGAGCGTAAGGATAAGGACGTGACTGGCTATATCCAAAAACTGGAGAAGGAATGGCAAAGTGATAAGGATTTGCTGTTACTAAGCTCTCTATACATGGATGCATTTGAATCCTGCATATCAGATGAAGAAAAACATGCCCATCTACATATGCTTCAGGAAGCGAAAACACTGTTGAAGAAAATCAAACACGAAGATGCCATCAGAGAAAGTATTCAACAGACAATATCACAACTTGATTATCTGATGGAGAAATGGAGGATATATGAGTGAATATTTTATCGCAAAATTAGGATATCTGATTGCCTGTATTCTGGTATTTTATATCATTTTATCTCACATTGATAAACAGCATCAAAAAACTAAAAAAGAAGTGCTGATGGCACAGACACAGGAAATGAAAGGAGAATAACTTGAGAAAAACCAAAACTGCGGGAGCCTGTATTTTATCCGCAATGTCGCTTTATTGTATGGATGCATCTCTATTTGCGAAGGAACAGATGTTTTTGATCAATGGTGCACAAATACAAGAAAGTTATCATGAACAGGCGAATTTAAGCTTTTTAGTAGACGATGATAAAAAGGATAAGGCCCAATTATTTGTGAAATCATCAAACCTGGATATGAAAGAAATTAAAACGATCACATGGCAGAAAGTAGAAAATGGCTGGATTGGACAGGTAGAGGTATTGGATGGTGATGATGTACAATACGAATTAAAGATTGATGAAGAAAGCTTTCTGACACCAGCCTTTGATAAGGATACTACACCATATTCCATAAAATTCTATGAAGATAAACAAGAATGTGGTGCTTTACAAGATACCTATTCTACACACCCTTTGATTACTTTTCAATTTTTTGATCAACATCAAAAGCAAGTGATTACAAGCGTAAAAAAAGATGGTGTAGAGCAAACCATCTCTTGGTTAAAACAACAGGAGGAATTTCAATTACAATTAGAAAACGGATCATATCAATTTCATTTTGAAATGGAAGATGCCTATGGGAATCAGGCTGTCTATGATAAAGAAATTTTAGTAGATGATACCTTGCCACAGGTTACATTAATGAAAGATGGTGTAAAATGGGAACCACAAGTCATGGAGCAGGATGGAACCTTTCGTTTATATGTAGTAGATGAGCATCTGGATATCGCTGCATCTAAGATTTATATCAATGATGTTTTACAGGAGGTTGCCTGGGAAAGTGACGAAAATGGACAATATATGACATTTTCCATTATGGGTGAAAACGAGCATGTATTGCGTTATGAGATTGTGGACAACTGTGGCAATATGGTAAAAGATCAGGTGGAATTATCGATTGATCAAAGTGCACCAATTCTTCATCTGTTTGAAGGTAAGGAAGAAATCACAAATCTACAGCCAATATATGATCATGAACTTCAACTGCGTTTTCAAATCGATGAACCACATTTAAATTATGAAGAAAGCTATATTGAAATAGATGATAAAAAACAATTTCTCAATGAACCACGTGAATCATATACCATTTCTTTAAGTGATGGAAGCCATCATATCCGTTACTATTTTGTGGATCAGGTTCATCATGTCTGTGAACAGGATTTAGGGGAAGTATTAATTGATCAAATGGCACCTGTTATTGATATGAAAATCGATAAATATCAAAAAAACAGTGTCACATTTCCCATTATGATTACAGAAGAGCATATCGATCAATATTGGGCGGTTATGAAAAAGGATGGCAAGGAAAAAGAGCTAGTCCTCAACTGGACACAAAAGGGTAACCAATACATTGCATATCCAAAATTTGAACAGGAAGGTGTATATGAAATTGAAGTAGGCGCAAGTGATCTGGCATCTAATCGAACGATAAAAAAAGTAGATTTTGTCATTGACCACCATGCACCAACAGTAAGTTATACATATGATGATCATGAGGATACAAAGTATTTAAATCATGCCAGAATGCTTTGCTGGAATGTAAGTGATCTATATTTAGATGAAGAAAACAGCATAATACAAATTATGCGGGATGGAAAAGTCATTGATGAATTACATCCCAAAGATAACAAACAGGATACTTTACGCTATCAGATAAAAAAAGACGGCGTGTATGATATCAACTGGAAAATATTTGATCTTTCCGGTAATCAAACAAGTGGAAGTGATCATTTCATCATTGATCAAAAGGCACCAAAGTTATCTTTACAGGCATTAAGTGCTCCTATCACGAATCAACATCCATTGATTCAATATGCTGTATCAGATGATTATTTATCTGACTATACACTATCGATCACAAGAAACAGCCAAACAAAAACATATGAAGGAACACAAGCCATATGTGAACAGCTTTCTTTGATGGAACAGGGATATGGAGAATATGATATTCGATTAAGCGCAAAAGATCTTGCGGGAAATATAACCACGACTGACTCTTTGCATCTGATCTATGATCCTATCGCACCCAATATCAATACAACGATCAATCATCAGCCCTTTCATAATGCTCTTCCCTATATCACCAATAAAGATGTTCAAATACAATCATCCATCAGTGATTTATGGCTAAATCAGGTAATAGCTACTTTGTATGAGGATGATCAGTTCTTTAAACAGCTGCAAGGCAATGAAGTGCAGTTGTATATTAGAAAAGAAGATGGAAAAAAGCATCAATATAAATTAGTGATTGACGCAAGTGATCTGGCAGGAAATCTTACTTCCAAACAGTATGACTTTGTGATTGACAACTATAAGCCGAATATCCATTTTGAAAATGAAAAGGATGCCATCTATCATGCTCCCTATACGCCAGCTATCAAAGATGATCAAAAGGAATTGTCTGTGGTACATTGGACATTAAAACGTAATGGGGAAGTACAACCTTATTTATGGAATCAGCCAATCAAAGAGGAAGGTGATTATGAGTTAGAGGTGGATGTAAGAGATCAGGCAATGAATCGCTGGAAATTACCACCATATCATTTCACTATAGATGAACAGGCTCCTATCATATCACTTTATGATGTTGATCATGCATATCAAATACTAGATCATGGAATGATTCATTCTCAGATTTCTTTATACATTGATCAAAAAGATAGTCATAAACGAAGCCATGAACATTTTACAAAAATAATGATTGATGGCAAGGAAATAGATGTAAATCAAATCAAATATGATGAAAACGGTTATGCATATTATCTGATTATGCTGGATCATGAAACACATATCTATGCGAAAGCGGAGGATGAGGCAGGCAATGTCACAGAATTTAATCAGATCATCACCCCACTTGAAGAAGCACAGGTAAAAGAAGAAATAAAAACTGCCAAACAGCAGGATTCTATTCAAATGAGTGAACAACTGGAAGAAAACGAAAATAAAAGTGATATTATGATCTATTCATTAACAGGTATTTTATTTGTGATTACAGGTACGATCTGGTATGGCTTGCGAAAACGCAGAAATCATCATTCTTAGTCCTACCCATATTGATTCCTGTTTATTGCCATCACAAGCGATTGGAAGATTCTGGCTGTACAGACAAAAAAACCAACATCATATGCCGATCATGGAGGTGTGTGGACAAGACAATGAATGGTGTTTGTTGAAGAATCCACAATGTGACTTTCCCATTGATTTTCCTAAGTATTATCCATTAACCAAAAACAAACAACTGTGTATACGCCATGATCATGATTTGATATATCTTTTATATATTCAAAAAGATACATTTCAATATCGTTATTATGCATTAGAACCATCAAAAACATATAAAATCGGTCGTCATAAAATATGCGATATATACATACAGGATACAATGATTTCTCATCATCATGCCAGCATATATTATCAAAACAATGCCTGGTTTATCAAAGATGAACAAAGTCGCAATGGCTTATATGTGAATGCATTACGAATAAATCATGAAAAACTTCATCCTGGAGATCGCATACAGATAATGCAATATCTGTTTATTATGGGGAAGGATACACTATTGGTTGTTTTACAGGACACGATGAATATCCATATGGAGGAAGGAAAAGAAAAAGTACATACCATACATCCATTCACTCCACAAGATATTCTTCCATCCGTTCATGAAACCTTTACAATAGAACCATTGGAACTAACGATAGAACTACCACAGGAAATATCACAAGTGGATGATACACCATTCTTTATGAGTGCAGGACCCTCCTTTATCATGGGAATCGCTTCTATGGCAATGGCAATCGTCAGCGTGACTTCAATGAAAGCTAATCATGAATCCTTTACCAGTATTTTGCCAACCCTCATCATGAGTGGAAGTATGGCTTGTACAATGATGCTTTGGCCAATCATGACACGTATTTATGAAAAACGAAAACATAAGAAAAAAGCAAGCATCCAACAATGCCAATATCTTTCTTATCTTGAAAACATGCGTACAAAAATCAAGGCATACCAACAAAAAGAATGCCACAGCAGAGCTTCTCGATATGAAGATACACAAGATGCCTTAAGAATGTTGAATCAAGCACCATGGAAGCTGCATAATCGTCTGCCAAATGATCATAACTTTTTACATATTACGATAGGAAAAGGAGATTGTGATGCAGACATTCATCTTCACAGTAATGTAGAACCAGCCATTCATGAAGAAAGTATCTGTTGGGATGCATATCATGAGTTTATGCAAAATACTACTAGACTGCATGATCAAAATATCACGATTAATTGTCGATGCAATCATAAAATTGGCATCTATGGTGAAGAAGCTCTATGCCAGCAATTTCTTGCGAATATTATGTTACAGATTTATTTACTGCATCATCGGGAACATATCACTTTCTGTATTCTGGCAGATATCGGTTTCATAAAACGCTATGCCCTTGGCTTTTTACCAGCTGTATATTTTGAAGAAACACGTTTTATCGTCTGTGATAAACAAACAGGAAAACAGGTGAATTATGCTTTAAAACAATGGTGGAAAGAAAAAGATGAAGAAGATTATTTAATGATTTTCTCATTTGATCGGCATCTGGAACAAAACATGGATTACTTATCGTATCTTTTGAAAGAGGAACAGGTAGTATATTTTCAAATAGCACCATATCTACAATTATTACATCCCAAGTGTGAGCAGATCATCCAGCTTATGGATGATGCCCATCTAATGCTTCAAAATGAGCAGTTATCCATGCATTTAGCCAGTCGACAGGAAATAAAAGATACCATTTCCAAGTATCATACATATCATTTTCCCACCCAGCAGAAACAAGGTTATCCTGCTTCATTTACCTTTTTAGACTTGTATGAATGTGCAAATGTCGAACAGCTGCAGATTCTTGAACGCTGGAAAAAACAAACTTCTTCTTTAGAAGCCCTCATTGGCATCAATGAACATCAAGAAACGATTTCTTTGGATTTACATGAACATTTTCATGGACCACATGGCTTAATTGCCGGTATGACAGGTTCAGGTAAAAGTGAATGGATCATGACTTTGATCTTATCGTTAGCAGTTTCTTATTCTCTTTCACAACTCAGTTTTGTATTAATTGACTATAAAGGAGGAGGCATGTCACAGGCATTTTCAAAACTGCCACATGTTGCAGGTGTCATGACCAATCTGGATAATGATCAGATCATGCGTTCCATTCAGGGAATTCAAAGTGAACTTACTAGACGGCAGAAGATATTTAAAGCAATGCAGGAAACATGCCAAAAGCATGTAATGCATATCGATCAATATCAACAGTTATATAAAGAAGGCGTAGTATCAGAGCCATTATCCCATATTTTGATTATCGCAGATGAATTTGCGGAATTAAAACAACAACAGCCACAATTTATGGAAGATTTAAAAAAGATATCACGTATTGGCAGAAGTCTAGGTATTCATTTATTATTGGCTACCCAGAAACCAAGTGGCATTGTGGATGATCAAATCTGGAGTAATGCACGCTTTCATGTATGTTTAAAGGTTGCGGATCGTATGGATAGTGTGGAAATGTTGAAAAAAGATGACGCCATTTACTTGAAACAAGCCGGAATGTTTTATTTACAGGTGGGCTATGATGAATGGTATGTAAAGGGAATGGGTGCATGGGCGAATGCTCCCTATTATGAAAAAACAAAGCATGAGCCATTTGCCCATCGTCAGATCAGCATTATTTCACCAACGGGAGAACCATTATTTGAAAAGGCTGTAGAAGAAAAAACGAAAAGTACAATGACCCAGCTGGAGGCAATCGTAAATCATATTCAAATATGTGCCCAAAGAAGCAGCCAGCAAGCCACTACCCTGTGGTTACCACCACTTTCTAACGATATGGAACAAACAGAAGCATACATGTTGGGGATGGTTGATGACCCAATGCATCAAAAACGCTTTGTATTACATCTACATCAGGAGCATTTTGCATATATCGGCACCAGAGAAGAGGATAAAGCATACTTTCTACAGGCCATATTGTCCTCAATCCAACAAATGGATGCGGATTGTTACATATTAGACCATTGTAGGAAAGAGTATCCTTCAGTAGATGATGTCATCATTTATGAAGATAAAGAAAAGATGGAAAGTTTCTTTTATCAGATAAAAAAACAACTGCATTTACGTAAAAAACAAGGATATACAAAACCAGTCTATTGTATTTTCCAGCATTATGAAATGGTAAATATACAAGATACCACCTATATGGAAGATATACGTATGCTACTAAAAGAAGGCGCAAGCTTTGGTATTTACATTTGTCTAGGACTTCAGGATCCTTATGCATTGACTTATCAGATCAAAACATATCTGCATGATATCTATTGTTTCTATATGGAAGAAAAAGATGATTATCATGTACTGTTTCATCAATGTGAAATATTACCTAAAAAGATATGTGGACGAGGAATCTTTGAAAAAGAAAACCAGATTTATCAATTTCAAAGTGTGAAAGCAACTGTGAAAGCAAAAACAAAACGACAGCAGATACCTGTATTACCAAAACATATCACTGTCAAAAAGAAAAAAGGACATGTTTATATTGGAAAACATGTCATCAGTAAGGAAGATATCTTTCTAAAAGAAGAGGAAGTGGTGTTGTTGTGTGATCAAACATTTTATGTGCCCTTTTTAAAAGCCATAATGAAACAGGAATGTCAGGTAGAAATGTATGCTGTTCATGAAATCCCGGATTCCTGTAATTTACATGGAAAAACCATTTTATGGAATGGCGCAAACCTGAATGCTGCCACATATACATTACATTTACCTTACTTTAATGAAGAACATATCGAAGAAAGGATGGGAATCTTATGGAAAGATGGAAATTACCACATCATCCAGTTAGTGGAGGATATAACATATGGATGATCGTATTCTTGTGGAGGTGTACATCCCGTTCGTGCAGACCTCCCTAAGCATCTATCTGCCATTACAGGCAAAGCTTCAGGATTGTATGGATGTATGTATTGCATATATCGAAAAGAAACAAATACCAATACAGAAACAGTTTTATTTGTATCATGAAAATGACCAGAAGATTTTGGCAATGGATTGCTGTGTTGCCCAAAGTGGTTTACATACAGCATCCTATATCATTTTAATTTAAGGAGGAATGGCTATGAGCATTCAAATCAATGTAGATTACCAGCGTTTAGAAAGCAGTGCCGCAAGAATTGAACAACAGGCAGATGCCTATGAAAGAGGATATCGTCACCTATTTCAGGATGTAGATAATATGAAACAAGGATGGCAGGGAAAAGACAATCAGTCATTTACCAGTCAGATCAAAGGATTTGAAACAGATTTTGTAAAAATGGTGACCTTAATGCGTCAATATGCACAATATCTAAGACAAAGTGCATCCATTTATCGTAGAACGCAGCAGGAGCGTGCAGATATGGCACGCCGCTTAAGTAACTAAGGAGGCAGCTTATGGAAACAATGAATATATCTTTGGCAAAGGTCACGACCTGTGCAAACCAGATTCGACAGGAAAACAATCAGTTAAATACCAATTTAAGAGAAATCACATCCACGATGCAGCAATTGTCCAATTTTTGGAACAGTCCTGCTAGTGATACGATTCGTCAGCGCTTTATGGCAATGCTGCCAGCTTTTGAAAACTATCGCACGATAGTAGATACATACGCAAAATTCTTAGATCAGACAGTACTCACTTATCAGACAATGGAGCAGCAGCTAAATGCAGAAGCTGACACCTTCCAACGTTAATCAAATCTATACCTATCAAAGACAATTAAACCAAATCCAACAGTATCTTCAAAGAATGGAACAGGATGTACACACATCTGTTTCTTCTATGGAGCTTCCCTATGTAAAACAACATATCGCTAAGATGAAAAAGAACATACAGGAGCAACGCTATATCTGTGAAACTTTACTATAAATCTTACGTATATGCTGAGCGTACATACTGGAAAACTTCAGCAGACTTTAGCACTATGCAATCAAACTAACTCGCACATACAATTACTACCTTATTATTTCTATCATGATCAGCTGAACTATAAAAATCATCAGCTGATCAATGATATGGCAAAATTACAAAGTTATCTTGAAGAATCCAAAGAAGCCTATGAATTAGCAGAAGAAGATATCGCCAATATCGCTACAGATGTTATTGAACGTGTTACACAGGTATTTCAAATTCTCGCCGCGCCAGTAAAAGAGCCATTCTGGGATTTCAGCTGCAGTAAGTGGAATGGTACCCATCGTTTTCATACATCTATATCACCAAGTAAATCATTAGATGATTACATCAAGAACGGTGTATGTTTTGGTGCATTTGGAAGTGCCAGTATTCTGGATTATCAAATTGGTAAAACCATGAAATTTGCAAAAGCGCAGGGAAATCTTTCCTTTGGAAATGTGGAAGGCAATACAGACTTACATATACAGCTATATGATGAAGATAAAAAAATCAACCCAGAAGTAAACCTTGAAGTTGGTGGAAATGCATCCATTGGTGAAGCAAAAGGATTATTGCGCATTGGCACAGAAAACTTTAATGTAGAAGGTGAAGTCAGCGGCAAAGCCGGTGTAGCATATGGAGAAGCAAAAATAACAGCGAATAAGGAAGAAATTACCATGAAAGCAGATGTAGGAATTGCTGCACTTCAGGGAGAAGCAGAAGGCGGATTTAATTTTTTTGGAGCGAAAATCACTGTAACAGGTACAGGTGAATTAGGAGCATTAGGTGCAGGAGTAGAGTTTTCCAGCAAAAAAGGGGAACTTGAATTTGGTGGTAAAGCTTCATTTTTGGCGGGTATAGGATTAAAAGTAAAAGTGGAATATTAATGATAAGTGAGAGAGGAATTAAACGTACATGAAAAAGAAAACATTAGAACAAATTTTACCATTAGGTACCATTGTACTTCTAAAAGGCGGCAATAAAAAAATCATGATCATTGGCAGATGTCAAGAGGATGTCAAAACAAAGCACCAATATGACTATAGCGCATGCTTTTATCCTGAAGGATGGATATCTGCACAAGAAACGATTATGTTTAATCAAAGTGAAATCGATTATGTATATTATCTTGGATTACAGGATGGAGAAGAATTCGCATTTCGCGGTTTTATGGAAGAACGTCTGAGTGAATTAAACCTATTGGAAGAATAAAAAAAGGAGAGCTAGGCTCTCCCATTATAGACACTTATCGGATAACAGAAATAATTGCCATAAAATAAAAGGCAATTTGTGAAGTCTTAATACGACGTCCACTTTGTAACATCATCTCACTTATCGCACAATACTTATCAACTGCCTGTACGATCCAGCCTTCCTTTGTCTTAGGACAATGGATGGTCATCGGCCACATATGATGAACGATACAGTCCTCCATTACATGATTGATCTTTGTTGCTTTCTTTGCATTTTCTAATGCAATCTGTGGATGGATAGAACAATGTCTTCCTTCCATTGGACGTGTATCTTTTTCACGCCAGTCATAAAAATATAAATCATGTAGTAAACCAGCTCTTGCAGTACTGTATGCATCCAAATGAAACTTTCTTGCTAATAAAAAACTATAATATGAAACATTCAATGAATGTTGGAAACGACTTGTTTTTAAATGCTGTGAAAAGTCCTTTAACTTATGAACATCATCAATCTCAATCAAATCCTTGACACAGTCAAGATATTCATTTGCTAAATAACTGTTTACATTGTTTAAATCTACTTTTGAAAATATTGCTTTTTCCATTCCATCAGCCTTCCTGGTCCTTTTTCTTTTCTACCCAATATTCATTGTAGCACATTACACAAAAAAGTCATGTGAATTTTTTGTGATTTTGATTATTTTTACTTTTACAATCTAAACTGGAAAAAATATTTAAAATAAGGTATGATAAACAGGACGAAAAAATAAGGAAAAGAGGAATTTCATGGAACTAGAAAAAAGTATCGTGCATATTCTGGATTGTGAACATAACACATATATCGCAAGCAGTAAATGTATGCAGGAAATGAATGAAGATATTTTAAGCATGATAGAAAAAAAGGCAAATAAAGCTTTTGCCAGTACAAAGAAAAAAGCTGCTCACTTTAAAGAAGGCAGCATTGCCAAATCATGGATAGAAAACTATACCGCATCACGCATTTCTTTTGAAGAAATCAGTGAAAAACTGGCTAAGCATATTTTTGACTTAAAGATGCAATATGGGGTTTATGAAGGAAGCGACTTGATTATTGCCAGTGTCATGCAGGAGGGAAGACGCTATCTTTTAATTTTAGACAATGGATATCAAAGTGGCTTAACACATGACTTACATCAGGAAGAAGCAGTTTATAACGAATTGATTTCCTATCGTACACTGCTATCATCCAATTTGACAAGTAAAGATCGTGCTGCTTTAATCGAATGTAGTGATTTAAGTATCCATTGTGTAGAAAATAAAATTGAAATCGAAGCACAAAAGGTAAACTTTTTAGCCGAACTGGTTTTACAATGCACCACAAAGCCAAGTTATCAGGAAGCTGTAAAAACCATGAGTAAAACATTAGAAGAAGTCAGTGAAAAATATGATATACAAGAAGTAAATCTCATGCCAAAAATGAAAAGCATTATCGCGGATACAGTGGATCGTCAGGCACCGATTGATGTAGAAGAAATCGCAGAAATTCTGTTCGCAGAAAAACCACTCATAAAAAAAGACTTCACCCAAGAAGTCAAAGATAAAGGCATTGAAGAAAAAGTCGATGTAGAATACGTAAAACCAAGACGCAGTGAACGTGTACAGAAGATTAAAACCGATAATGGCATAGAAATTATTATTCCAGTAGATTATATGAATTCAAAAGATTATGTAGAATTCGTTACACAAAGTGATGGAACTATCAGTATTCAGTTAAAAAACATCACCAATATCACCAGTAAATAGACAGAAGGGAGTTATTAAAAACTCTCTTTTTTTATTGCCTAGTTTGCCCATGCACGTAAATCAAATGCGATTCATGTATATAAAAAAGCACCCAATCGGTGCTTTCCTTATAAGGTAAATTATTCCTGAGCAACCTTTACACCAGTTACGCCGGCAACTTCATCTAATAAAATTGCTTCAATACCTTCACTAATCGTATCATCCAATGCAACACATCCCATGCAGGCACCTAACATACGTACCGTGACGATACCATCTTCAAAAGAAACAAATTCAACATCTCCACCATCTCTTTGGATATATGGACGGATTTTTTCAATAACGTGTTTAATTTCATCTATTTTTGTCTGCATACTCATACCTCTTTCCTATATGTGTAGTAACTCAAATAAAATCAGAGCTACCAATATACCTAATAAAATACCACCTAATACTTCAATAAATTTATGACCAAGAACACTTTTGATTTTCTCATGATAGATCGGATCAGAAAATTTTAAACCCTTTAATGTTTCCAAATCAGATATCAGCTGCTTGGTTAACTGTATGTTTTTTCCAGCATAATAACGTACATTGGTCGCATCATAAATGACGATAAAACTGAATACGCAAGTAATGGCAAATAAAGTTGAATCAAAACCTTCACTCATTCCAATCGCAACAGTTAATGCAGTAACGGTACTGCTGTGTGAACTTGGAAAACCACCACAGGCGATACATTGATGTACATCTAACTTCTGGGTGCGTAGATACAGTACAACGGGTTTTAGTACCTGGGCAAATACGTTTGCCAGCAAAGCGGCCAATAACGGGTATATAGAACTCATAATGTCACCTCAAATAAATGCGAGAGTGGAAAATTTCCATCTGGCATCTATTATTATAACACATAAAAGCGAAGATATGATATAATAAGCACGATGAAATGAGGTGAAACCGTGCAGTATATGATTGGAAGTGTTGTAGAAGGTGTCGTCACTGGGATTAAACCGTATGGCGCATTCGTCTATCTGGACAGTAAGCATACCGGATTAATTCATATCTCGGAGATATCTGAACGCTTTGTAAGAGATGTGCATACGTATGTCAAAGTCAACCAGCGGGTGAAGGTAAAAATCCTGGATGTGGATGAAGATGGCACACACTTTAAACTGTCACTGAAAGCATTACAGCCGCAGAAGGCAAGAAGTATGCGTAAAAGAATTACACATGAATTGCCACCTATGAAAATCGGTTTTGCTTCTTTGCAGGAAAAACTGGATGGCTGGATCAAGGATGCCATTCAATAGAAGGAGGAAAAAAAGAAATGATGAAGTTAGATTTATCTCATGCCTTGTTGAAAGAAGACGTATTAAGCTATCAGGATGTTGTAAGCAAATATCATGATCAGCTGGTAAACAAGACAGGTAAAGGAAACGACTTTACAGGCTGGGTAGAATGGCCAAATAACTACGATAAAGAAGAATTTGACCGTATCAAGAGTGTAGCAAAAGATCTGCGCGATAAATGTGAAGTATTCGTTGTTTGTGGAATCGGTGGTTCTTATTTAGGAAGCCGTGCTGCGATTGAAATGATCAATGGCTTATACAACAAGGATAAAGTAGAAATCGTATTTATGGGAAATACATTCTCTAGCAGCTACATTAAGAATGTCATGGATTATATTGCTGATAAAGAAGTTTGCGTAAACGTTATTTCTAAATCTGGAACAACAACAGAAACAGCGTTGGCATTCCGTCTATTGAAACAGTTCATGGAAGAAAAATACGGTAAAGAAGAAGCTAGCAAACGTATTGTAGCTACCACAGATAAAGCACGTGGAACATTAAAAGCAATCGCTGATAAAGAAGGATATGAAACTTTTGTTATTCCTGATGATATCGGAGGAAGATTCTCTGTCATCACACCTGTTGGTTTATTGCCAATTGCAGTTGCTGGCATTGATATTGACGCAATTATGAGCGGTCTAGCAAAAGGTTATAAAGACTTTGGAGATGCTGATTTAAATAAGAATATCGCTTATCAGTATGCAGTTGCCCGTCGTATCCTTGAAAACCAGGGAAAAGATGTGGAAATGTTAGTATCTTATGAACCACAGATGAACATGGTTGCAGAATGGTGGAAACAACTGTTTGGTGAAAGTGAAGGAAAAGAAGAAAAGGGAAATCTGCCAACAAGTGCTAATTTCTCAACTGATTTACACTCTTTAGGACAGTTCATCCAGCAGGGTAAAAAAGTATTATATGAAACATTATTGTTAGTAGAAAAACCAACAAGTGACTTAGAATTCCCAAGTGATCCAGATAATGCAGATGGCATGAATTATTTAAGTGGCAAGAGCGTTGACTGGGTAAATAAAATGGCTTGCAAGGGAACTTTGGAAGCACATGAAGTTACTGGTAATGTACCAAATATCCTGATTACTATTCCAGATATGGGAGCTGAAAGCTTTGGCTATATGTGCTATTTCTTCTTCAAAGCTTGTGCAATCAGTGTTTATATGTTAGGTGTAAACCCATTTGATCAGCCAGGTGTAGAAGTTTATAAGAAAAATATGTTCCGTTTATTAGGTAAGAATTAATAAAACATAACAAACAGGAGAAGTGCTTCATAGCGCTTTTCTTTTTGTTTAGGGATAATATATTTGCAAGCTTTCCTGTATTATATGCAACAAACAAAATTTGAAGATCAAAAAAATTTTTTGAATAAAACGCCATATCTAAAAGCTTTTTTGTTTGCTTTGCAACATTGTTCATAAAAAAGTGAAAATTTAACTAGTCATATGGCATAGTTTATAGTATAATAGTACCAACGAAATGTAAACGATTACATTAGAGGAGGAATGCTTAATGAGCAAAAAGTATGTTTACCTTTTTTCTGAAGGAAACGAAAACATGCGTGAATTGTTAGGTGGAAAGGGTGCCAACCTGGCAGAAATGATGAACTTAGGTATGCCTGTACCATTCGGATTCACTGTAACAACAGAAGCATGTAATAAGTATTACGATGACGGAGAAAAAATCTCTGAAGACATTCGTAAAGAAATCTTTGAATATTTAATGAAATTGGAGGAATTGAGCCAGAAGCAGTTTGGGGACCCAAAGAATCCACTGTTAGTATCCGTAAGATCAGGAGCAAGAGCATCTATGCCTGGAATGATGGATACCATTTTAAATTTAGGGATGAATGATGATGTTGTAGAAGGGGTTGCTTCCTTAACAGGAAACCCACGTTTCGCATATGATTCTTATCGTCGTTTTATTCAGATGTTTGCTGATGTTGTTATGGGCTTAAATAAGGCAAAATTTGAAGAAATTATTGATGAAATGAAAGATAAAAAAGGCGTAAAACAGGATACTGAATTAGACGCTGATGATATGAAGGAAATGGTAAAACGATTCAAAAAGTTCTATCAGGAATCTTTAGATGAAGATTTCCCTGCAGATCCAAAAGAACAGTTATACCGTGCAATCGAAGCAGTATTCCGTTCTTGGAATAACCCTCGTGCAATTTTCTATCGTAAGATGAATGATATCCCAGGCAGCTGGGGAACAGCAGTTAACGTACAGATGATGGTATTTGGTAATATGGGTAATGACTGTGGTACAGGTGTTGCCTTTACACGTAATCCAAGTACTGGTGAAAATAAACTATATGGTGAATTCTTGATGAATGCACAGGGTGAAGATGTTGTTGCTGGTATTCGTACACCACAAACTATCGATCAGTTGAAAGAAACTGCACCTGCTGCTTATCAGAAGTTTACTGAAATCTGTGCAACACTTGAAAAGCACTATAAAAACATGCAGGATATGGAGTTCACAATTGAAAAAGAAAACCTGTTCATGCTACAGACACGTAATGGTAAACGTACTGCAGCTGCAGCATTAAAGATTGCATGTGATATGTATGATGAAGGAACAATTACTCGTGAAGAAGCATTGATGATGGTAGAACCTAAACAATTAGATAGTTTGCTACACCCACGTTTTGATGATGCAGCATTAAAAACTGCAAAACCAATCGCCAGTGCACTACCAGCATCTCCTGGAGCAGCTTGTGGACAAATCGTATTTACTGCAGAACAGGCAATAGAAGAAGCAGCATTGGGACACAAAGTTGTCTTGGTACGTTTGGAAACTAGTCCAGAAGATATCGAAGGTATGCATGTATCTGAAGGTATCTTGACTGTACGTGGTGGTATGACAAGCCATGCAGCAGTTGTTGCCCGTGGTATGGGAACATGCTGTGTATCTGGTTGTGGTGAAATCAATATCAATGAAAAAGAAGAAACATTTGAAGTTAAAGGTGTGACTTATCATAAAGGTGATTATATCTCACTTGATGGTTCTACTGGTAACATTTATGGAGAAAAAATCCCTACAGTTCCAGCAGAAATCTCTGGTGATTTTGAACGCTTCATGAAATGGGCAGACGAAGTTCGTGTCTTGAAAGTAAGAACGAATGCAGATACACCAAAAGATGCAGCACAAGCAGTTGCTTTTGGTGCAGAAGGTATTGGTTTAGTTCGTACAGAACACATGTTCTTTGAAGGAGATCGTATCAAAGCTGTTCGTGAAATGATCGTATCTAAAACAGAAGGACAAAGAAGAAAAGCACTTGCAAAATTATTACCTATGCAGCGTGGTGATTTTGAAGGAATTTATGAGGCAATGAAGGGCTTGCCAGTAACGATTCGTTATTTGGATCCACCTTTACACGAATTCCTTCCAACAAGCTCTTATGATATTGCTCAGTTAGCAAAAGATATGAAGATTGATTTGGATGAATTACGTTCTGTCATCATGGGATTACATGAATTTAACCCTATGATGGGACACCGTGGATGTCGTTTGGCTATTTCTTATCCAGAAATTGCTGAAATGCAGACAACAGCTGTTATTGAAGCCGCAATCAATGTAAATAAAGCACACCCTGATTGGAATATTGAACCAGAAATCATGATTCCATTAGTAGGCGATAAAGCAGAATTGAAATATGTAAAAGACGTTGTTGTACGTACAGCAGATGAAATCTTAAAACGTGAAAATGTTGAAATGAAATATCATGTAGGTACAATGATTGAAATTCCTCGTGCAGCATTATTGGCTGATGAAATCGCAGAAGAAGCTGAATTCTTTAGTTTCGGAACAAATGACTTAACACAGATGACATTTGGATTCTCTCGTGATGATGCTGGTGGATTCTTAAATGATTACTATGAAAAGAAAATCTTTGAACAGGATCCATTCGCTAGAGTTGACCAGAAAGGTGTCGGCAAACTAATTAAGATGGCTGCAGAACTTGGAAGAAGCACTCGTCCAAACATTAAGCTTGGTATCTGTGGAGAACACGGAGGCGATCCTAGCAGTATTGAATTCTGTCACCGTATGGGATTGACTTATGTAAGTTGTAGTCCATTCCGTGTACCAATTGCTAGACTTGCTGCTGCTCAGGCTGCAATTACAAATAAATAATAAAATTTATCAAAAAAGTGTCTTGTGCATATGCAAGGCACTTTTCATATATTAAATAATAAAATGATTGAGTATGTTTACCAAGGTGAATTAAAGGATAAATGAATATTGAAATGAGAATAATTCAATTTTTTGTATGATGATACATATGATGAATTGTGTTATACTTTATGGAGAAAACAGGTGATACTCATGAAAGATAAATTAACACGCGAACAGAAAAAAGAACTGGTAAGAGAACGTAATCAACCACCACGATTAACATTGTTAGAGGAAATAGGCAATGCTGTAACACATGGCTTAGGCGCAGTACTAGCCCTTGTTGGGATGATTTTATTACTAATTAAATCAGACACAGGAATGAAGGTAGCGGCATCTTTAATATTCGGTATCAGTATGTTTATCCTTATGCTTATGAGCTGTTTATATCATTCCTTTAAAAAGGACTCTACAGTAAAACGTTTATGGCGAAGATTTGATTATACTTCTATCTATTTCTTAATTGGAGGTACTTTTGCGCCAATATGTCTGGTTTATATTGCTAGTCCATTATCCATTACCATGTTCATCATTCAATGGTTGATCATTGCATTTGGTGTAACGATGATTTTAATATATGGACCTGGCAAATGGCCTCCTTTACATTTTACTTTATATTTCTTGATTGGGTGGAGCGGTGTTTTATATCTGCCAGATTTATATCAACACAATCAGCCTTTGCTTTGGATGATTCTGGCAGGAGGATTAGTCTATACGATTGGCATGATTCCATTCGCAAAAAAAGGAAATGGGACACATTTCCTCTGGCATTTATTTGTATTGGGTGGTGCGTTTTTACACTGGTTAGGAATTTATTTGTTTATATATTAGAAATGAAGATGAAATGTCTTCATTTTTTTTTGCTAGGACATAGCACATCTAATAAAGTATTTACTTCTAATGTGACCATTTGAATAACATCATATGTTCCATCGTGCAGACACCAGTCAATTGCGGTACCACGTGCAGTTCTAAGCAGCCAGTCAGCTGTTTCTTCTACAGAGTATGGAAGTGAAAATTCATGTGATGTGACACCATTTTGTAAGTAAGAAAGAAGTTTCTGATAATAAAAACGATGTTTATCTACCATAAGCCGAGAGGAAGCCCCCATCTGTTGTTTAAAGGTCATAGCAGTAGCATTTACTCCAAATGAAGTAAGTTGTCTGATAGAATAAATAATAATAAAATTGATAGCTTCTTTATAACTTGAAAATTGTTTATTTAATAATTCTTCCTCTAGCATATCATCAAATCCCAAATAGGATTCCTGGATCAACTCATCCAGATTTTTAAAATAATGATAAAAAGTTCCTACAGATACACCTGCACGATTACATAAATCCTGCATTTTTAATTGATCAAAGCCGGTTTCTTCTATCATGATCATTGCAGTTTCGATAAGTTTTTGTTTTGTTTTCATTGCTTGTTTTTGTCTTTCTGTCATGATATTGCTTCCTCCTGTATGTTTTTATTTATCATACCGATATCTGTAAGAAATGTCAAACAAACATTACTTATACAAAAATGTAAGCGATTTTTCTTGACAAAGCCTGGAAGTGGAATATAATACTAATTGAATTAAATTCATTGAATTATATTCGACGAATTAGAAAGGAGTCTAGAATGAAAGACTATTCAGAATTATTTACGCCAATTAAAATTGGTAAATGTGAAATTCGTAATCGCTATTTTATGGCTGCAATGGGTGCAGTAGGAATGGCAGACGAACATGGAGCTTACACAGAAAAAGCGATTGAGTATTACGGACAAAGAGCAAAAGGTGGTACAGGATTGATTATCACTGGTGTAACAAAAGTAGATCATACGATTGAAGCATTTGGAACACCAGGAATTGGATTGCTTTCTAAAAATCCAGCAAGTTTTGTACAAAGTGCAACTCGTATGTGTGAAAAGGTACATGCATATGGTTCTAAGATTTTCTTACAATTAGGTTTTGGTTTTGGACGTGCGATGGTTCCAGCAGCAGTCGCAATGGGAGCAGGCAACGTTGCCCCAAGTGAAGTAGAAAACAGATGGAATCCTTCTCTACTACATCGTGAAATGACCACAGAAGAAGTAAAGGGCATGATTAAAAAGATGATTGAAGGCGCAGTTATCGCTAAAATGGCAGGCTTCGATGGTGTTGAAATTCACGCAGTACATGAAGGATATCTATTAGATCAATTTACACTGGAGTTATTTAATCATCGTAAAGATGAATATGGGGGAAGCTTTGAGAATCGCTATCGTGCAGCTGTAGAAATTGTACAGGGTATTAAACATGTTTGTGGTCAGGACTTCCCAGTATCATTAAGATATACCGTAAAAAGCTTTATCAAGGATGTACGTCAGGGAGCAGTTCCTAATGAAGCATTTGTGGAAAAAGGGCGTGATATTGAGGAAGGAATCAAAGCTGCAAAATATCTTGAACAGGCTGGATATGATGCATTGAATGTTGACTGTGGAACATATGATTCTTGGTATTGGAATCATCCACCTATGTATTTTGATGAAGGAATGTATCTTCCTTATGCTAAGATGATAAAAGATGCTGTGAATATCCCTGTTATGGTTGCAGGCAGAATGGATGATCCTGATGTAGCATTAGAGGCATTACAGAATGCCAGTGCTGATATGATTGGGCTTGCAAGGCCATTGCTTGCGGATCCTGATATTGTAGAAAAAATACGAAGAGGGAAATTTGATCGTATCCGGCCATGTTTATCTTGTCATGATGCCTGTGTAAATCGTGTAGAACATGCGGTACCTATTTCCTGTGCAGTCAATCCAAGCTGTGCAAATGAGAAAGAATTCGCGTTAAAACAAGCAGTAACACCTAAAAAAGTATGTATCGTTGGTGGAGGTGTTGCAGGCATGGAAGCCGCACGTGTATTAAAACTAAGAGGACATGAACCTGTTCTATATGAAGCTAGCAATCGACTTGGAGGAAGTTTGATACCGGGAGGTATGCCAGATTTTAAACGATATGATCGTAAATTGCTTGCATGGTATGAAACAGAACTAAAAGCGTTAAACGTAGAAATACATTTACAAATGCCAGTAGATGAAACTATGTTAAAAGATGATGCATATGATGCTATTATTCTTGCGACAGGCGCAAAACCAATTGAATTGAAATTACCCGGATCAGAAAAAAATCATGTTATGGGTAGTGTTGAATCAAGTCTTCATATAAATGAAGTAAAAGATAAAGTCGCAATTATTGGTGCTGGTTTGGTTGGCTCTGAATTAGGATTATGGTTTGCACAAAGAGGAAAACAAGTTACGATTGTTGAAATGACAAATACCGTGTTTGGTGGGGAAGATGCAATGGCATTTCCAAACAGAGATATGTTGAAGGATATGTTAAACTTTCACCATGTTCAGATATTAACAGAAACAAAGGCTGATCATATTGATGAAAAAGGTTTATATGTCATCACAAAAGATGGTAAAGAAAACCTAATCGAAGCGGATACCATCGTGACAGCAATCGGTTATAGAAGTAATAAGACTTTAGAAGATGCAGTCCGTATGTTAGATAAAGATGTGTTTATCCTTGGAGATGAGAAGCAAGTTCATAATATCATGGCAGCTGTATGGGATGCATTTGAAGTCGCAAGAAATTTATAATATATTATGCAATATAAGAAGGTTACTTGATTATGTAATCTTCTTTTCTTTAACGTAAAAAAGCACTCAATTAATCTTGAGTGCCTGATTTTCATTAAATGTCTAGGTGTTACATCCAAAAATATTTAAAATATCTCCACACATATTGTGATATCAATCCCTTCATGTGACATTCATTCTAATTGCGTTTCTGAGAAAACTATATGATTTTCATTGTGAATTATCTGTGCTGTTGCTTGAGAATATGTTCATCTAACAATACGCCATCTTTTATGATAACGCTATTGGATAGTACAGGATCATCATTACCCTCAACTAAGTAATCTATATACTGACACATAACTTCTGAAATGGAAGCAGTGGCAGATTTATAAAAGATATTTGGAACATTGCCTACACTATAGATCATAATGTCATCCAAATAATAAATAGGATGATTTAACAAGGTTGACCGGCTTTGTTCGATTGCACCATTTGCGTCATCACTGATATCAATAATAATTGCGGTTTTCTTCATACTTTTTCTTGCGATGGATGTAATTAAATGATCCGTTCTTAAAGTATCCCAGCGAATCGCCATAACGACGATATCCATATTTGGCAGCTCCTCTACAAATAAAGCTTCTTGTTTACGATTATATTGACGAATGATGACACCAAGTTTTGATAACATGGAGAAAGCTCCCGCAGCACTGTCCCCTCTGCCAATGATACCAGCTTTTAATCCATCAGGCAGATAACCAGTATATTGTAAAGCATTAATAACGCCACCTGCTCCAGCAATACGATTGTTTTTCCAAAATAAATGACGATGATCTTTATAGAAATTTTCCCATGCATAACAGGTAAATTTATGATTGATCAGGGTATTTGTCAAAGCTTTATCTGCACCTGCATGAATCCATCCGGTAATGATTTTGTTATCGCCAATTGAATTCAAATAAGAAGCATTACCAATTTTGGTATCACATAAGATATCTTTTTGTAAAGCTTCCTCTTTACTTACGATATGGCAACCATAGGTTTCATAGCAAGCATCTTCGATTAAAAAATCTTTTCCATATCCACTTTCAAAATAAAGCTGTTCACAATGTTTCACACTTTTTAAATCTTCTGGCAGAATGGCAATTCTTTTTTCATAAGGCATTTCACTTCTCAGAAAAGACATTGTTAAATTTTGTTTCATAAACTTCCTCCATACTCAAATGAATGAGCTTTCCTTATGCATCTTTTGCATAATAAAATAAGAAATCATTTCTTAGAAGGAATGCAGAAAAATGTGTCATAACATTTCAGTGTATGGTTGAAAGAATAATAATACGATTAAATATTATATTTATATTTCCTATTACTCATAGTATAACACAAAATAAGTTTATAAATATACTTTTATTGATTTCACATAATTATAAAACATTTAACCCAAAGCAGGCAGAAGTCCTCTCACTTCAACGGCGATAAGTAAGTGGTAGGATGAATGCAGCAATATGTTAGACTTAATATTTTTTGAAATGAAGGGGAGGTATGTTGTATGCCTGATAGCATGAAATTTGAATTATTAGCAAACTGTATAAAAGAAATAAATGTAAAAGCAGGAAGTGCTGCTAAAAGAGCAGAAAATCAATCTATGACACTGCATCTTTTGCATAATAAAATAAGAAACTGTTTCTTAGAAGGAATACAGAAAAGTGCGTCATAACATTTCAGTGTATGGTTGAAAGAATGATAATGCGATTAAATATTATATTTATATTACCTATTATTCATAGTGTAACACAAAATAAGTTTATAAATATGCTTTTATTAAATTCACATAATTACTAATCATTATGTTTGAATAGCGTATGATATCGTCTACCTAAGTATTCAAATCCATAATTCATAATATAAGGCCCAGCTTCAATGTGATTGCTTTTAGCAAATGACAATATTTCATCAAATAAAGCAGAATTTATAGTGGTAGGGTTTTGAGTAATTAGAACAGTATAAGCATTACTCCTAGTGATCTCGTTGATTAAATTTTCAAAGCGGTTTAGCATATTGCCATAACAGGAAATCACGATTGCAAGATCATTTTCTGTCAATTCCTTCGCGGCTTGTTTTTGTTGTTCAATGGTATGGGGACATATACAAACTTTATGATTTGTCATTAAGTCAGTTTGTAAAAGAGAAGCATTATGATAGGAAGTAGAATAACTGAAAAAGTAAACATTTTCTGTTTGATATAGGCGATGAAGAAATTGATCGATTTGTTTTAGATCCATATCATTGCTAGCGTCAATTAATGCATTTGTTATTGAAGATGTGTAGTTTTCAAGGTATTGTTTTGGGGTTGTACTTAACAATTTATAATTGGTTTTATTGATATGAAAATGAGAAAACTCTATACTGTTTCCTAATTCTTTGATATTTTGTTTAAACTCTGAAAAATTATGACAGCCAAAAAAATGTGATAATCTAGTAATGGTAGGTGCTGAAACATAACATAAATCAGCCAATTGGTTAATTGTTAATTTGTCTAGTTTATCAATATTTTGCATAGTAATCCATAAGATATTATGATAGGTATCGCTTTTTTTGGTACTATTCAAATAATCAAGAATTGATGTAGTGAAATCTGTCTGCATTTTAATTCACCTCGATATTTAGTATAAGCGATTCAATCAGAATTTTAAAGATAAAATTTTCGCAAACGTGAAAATAACATAAGATAATGAAAATATAAAGCGTTTTTGAAAGGCATATTTTTGGATATTTGATATACTATGATTGTTCAAGATGGGCCACTTAGAACGAGAACAATGTATGGAGGAGAAAATATGAGTTTTTGGAACAATAAGGTTATGCCTTTTTTTGAGAGTTTGACAAGAAATAAATATTTGAATGCTGTTTCTCAAGGAATGATGAATTTAATGCCAATATTACTGATGGGATCATTGGCTGTATTATTATTGGTTTTTCCGATAAAAGATGTACAAAGTGTTGTAGCAACCATAGGGTTAACACCAATTCTAGCATCTGTTAATAATTTTACAATTGGATTTATGGCAGTATATGTATCATTTTTTGTCGCAAGAGCATTAATACAACAATTTGATAAAACAGATGATGGCGTACGTGGAGGAATCTTATCCCTGCTATGTTTCTTCATCATTACACCTTTGACAAATACAGAAGCAGGTTCTGTATTAAGTTTTGACTGGCTGGGAGCATCTGGTGTATTTACTGCAATGTTTACAGGTTTATTTGTAGGAAGATTGTATACATTATTTATTCAAAAAGGAATCACATTAAATTTATCAGAAGCGATACCGCCAATGATTCGACAAGTATTTTCCAGTTTAGTACCATTTTTCTGCATTTCAGTTATATTCATGATTATCAGTATATTATTTAATCACACAACGTATGGCAGTGTTCATCAGGCAGTATATTCATTGATTCAGACACCATTAAAAAATTTTGGTGGCAACATATGGTCAATTATACTGTTAGCAACTGTTGGACAATTATTATGGTTTTTTGGAATTCATGGCACCAATGTTACCTTACCATTGATGCAGCCGGTTTTAATGGCCATGGATGCTGAAAATTTAAGTGCCGCAGCAGCAGGGTTGCCTATGCCAAACACTGTAGGATATGCATTCTTTGCAACATATACATTATGTGCTACATCTATCGGTTTTGCTATTATGATGTCGTTTGCGAAAAGTGAACAGTATAAGGCTGTTGGCAAAGTAGCAGCACCTGCCGCAATCTTTGGGATTTCTGAACCGATGGTTTTTGGTACACCGTTAGTATTGAATTTTACATTCGCGATTCCTTTCATATTGACAAATGGTATCGTATTGTTCATTGCATATTTACTAACTGTTTCAGGTATCGTTCCTCCTTGTTTAGGTGCTAATCCAGTATTTGGTTTGCCAATAGGATTGCATGCGACAATTCAAGGAAGTTGGAAAATTATTGTCTTGCAGGTTCTTCTTCAGGTTGTAGGTGCGCTTATCTATTATCCATTCTTTAAATATGCAGATAAAAAAGCATATAAATCTGAACAAATGAGATTACAGGAAAAGGAGTAATGGGATGATAGAATTAAAATATACTGATAACACAGCAATGTTACATATTAATGGAGAACCATTTATCGCACTAGCTGGTGAAGTGCATAATTCAGCCTGCTCAGATATCGTATATTTCCGCAACCATATTTTGAATAAATTAGATGATATACATATCAATACATTATTAATTCCAGTATATTGGGAACTGGTTGAAAGAAATGCAGGAATTTATGATTTTAAACTTCTTGAAGAAATCCTTCAAGATTTAAGAAAAAAGAATTTAAAAGTCATTTTGTTGTGGTTTGGATTATGGAAAAATGGTATGTCTACATATGTACCAGAATGGATGAAACTTGATAGAGAAACCTATCCATTTATCAAAGATGAAAAAGGAAATCAAATTTATGCCATCACACCACTATGTGATCAGGCGATTGAAAAGGATGTAGAAGCATTTGCACATCTGATGCAATTTCTCCATGATTTTGATTCAGATGAACACACGGTTATTATGGTACAGATAGAAAATGAGATTGGTGTTTTAAAAGCCTCAAGAGATTTTCAAGATATAGCCGAAAATAAATATAATGAAATAATTCCTGAAGAACTTCAGACCCTGTTTAAGAAAAAAGGCACATGGAAAGAAGTTTTTGAAGAAGAAAGTCATGAAGTTTTTATGACGTATCATTATGCCAAGGCAATTGAAAAAATCGCAAAACGAGGAAAAGAAATATATCCCCTGCCTTTTATGGTAAATACATGGCTAAAAAAAACATTTGAAAAAGCAGGAGATTATCCAAGTGGGGGACCTAATCAATTTCAATATCAGTTATATCGTTATTTAGCGCCATCTTTAGACTTATGTACACCGGATATTTATGTGGATAATTTTATAGAAATCTGTGATATATATGCCAAACAAGATGTATTAGCTATTCCAGAAACAAGGCAGGATATCGCTTCTATATCGCATTGTATTTATGTTTTTTCCGCATATCCATGCATTTGCTATTCGCCATTTGGTATTGAAGATTTTGTAGGTGATGACATATTTAATGAAGATAGTGTTATGAAAATGTTAGGAATAGATAAAGCAGCATTCCATCCTGAGGGAAGTTTGCCATATTTAAATCAGATTTATAATGATCTAGAAATGATGTTGCCATTGTTATTAAAATATCGTGGAACTGCTGATATTTATCCATATCTTCAGCAGTTTGATGAAAATCATATCGAATTTCAGATTGATGGAAACCATGTAGATGTTTCATACTTAAAAAAATCAAAAGAACAATTAGATAGTGCCGGATTTATCATAAATACTGGGAAAGAATGGTTTATATACGGGGTAGAAAGTAAAATAACGATCACGAATCCAATATATCAAATCGGCATTATCGCATTAGAAGAGGGCTGTTTTAAAGATGGTAAATGGAAAAGAACTCGTGTGCTAAACGGGGATGAAAGATATGTAATTTACATCGGTAATAAGCCTAAATTGTTACGTATAGTAATACATCAATATTGATAAATATGATAGCAATACTACTGTGTTGCTATTTTTCTAATTATAAATATGATATATCATGATCAAAGAAGATGATTTTAATGAACCTATTAGAAAATAATAAATCTGAAGATTCAATATTAAGACAGTTGTTGTTATTTATACCACTATTGCTTTTATTACAGTGGTGTTTGCAGTTAAAAGGTATTATACTGGCACAGCCACTCTGTGATTTTATCTGTGGGATGATTGGTATTTTGATGATTTTGTATACAAAGAAGCGTTCTAAGACATTTTAAGAAACAATAAATGTCTAAAACATAATAAAAGAGTTCTTTTTATGCTTTTGAAAAATCGATATACTAAAGGCATGAAAAGGAGGAATATCATTTGAAAACAGAAGAATTAAAGCAACATGCTGCACGTATTCGTGAGAATATCGTCCGTATGGTCGCTAACGCAAATAGTGGTCATCCAGGTGGCTCTTTATCCGCAGCTGATATATTAACTGTATTATATTTTGAAGTCATGGATATCAATAAAGACAATGTCAAAGGTATCGATCGTGATCGTTTTGTATTATCAAAAGGTCATGCTTCACCTTTACTGTATGCCACTTTATTTGAAAAAGGCTTATTAAAGGAAGATCTGAATACTTTCAGAAAGATCAACAGTAAACTACAAGGACACCCAAATATGAACTATGTCGATGGTGTCGATATGTCCACAGGTTCCCTTGGTCAAGGTATCTCTGCCGCTGTTGGTATGGCATTAGCAAACAAAGTAGATGGAAATGATCATAGAGTCTATACCTTATTAGGTGATGGAGAATGTGAAGAAGGCGAAGTGTGGGAAGCTGCTATGGCTGCTGCTCATTATCGCTTGAATAATCTATGTGCGATCGTAGATTTCAACTCTTTACAGATCGATGGTAACATCCGTGATGTCATGAACCCTACACCAATTGATGAAAAATTCAAAGCATTTGGATGGAATGTCATCAACATCAAAGGACATGATTATGAAGATATTCGTTTCGCATTCGATGAAGCGAAGAAAGAAAAGGAAAAACCAACGATGATCCTAGCACATACGATCAAAGGCAAAGGTGTATCCTTTATGGAAAACAACGCCACATGGCATGGAAGTGCACCAAATGCAGAACAGTGTGCACAAGCAGTGAAAGAATTGGAAGGTGAAGGCAATGAGTAAAGTAGCGACAAGAAC
>NZ_QVFL01000015.1:0-29205 GCF_003434225.1 Absiella sp. AM29-15 | reverse complement strand
TGAAAGAATTGGAAGGTGAAGGCAATGAGTAAAGTAGCGACAAGAACAGCATATGGAAAAGCACTGGCTGAACTGATCGTAGAACGTGATGATGTGATCGTACTAGATGCCGACCTGACCAAATCAACGAAAACATGTGATGCGAAAAAAGCAAGACCAGAACACCATTTCAATATGGGAATCGCAGAAGGCAATATGATGGGAGTCGCAGCAGGATTAGCCGCTAGTGGCAAGGTTGTCTATGCATCCAGCTTTGCGATGTTTGCGGCAGGAAGAGCTTATGAACAGGTAAGAAACAGTATTGCATATCCTAAGTTAAACGTGAAAGTATGTGCCACACATGCAGGTATTACGGTAGGCGAAGATGGCGCAAGTCATCAAAGTGTAGAAGATATCGCATTGATGCGCGCAATGCCAAACATGAAGGTATTCAATCCATGTGATGCAAGACAGGCAGAGATGATTGTAAAAGCAGTCGCAGATATCGAAGGTCCATGTTATGTAAGACTTGGTCGAGGCAATGTGGAAGATGTATACAGTGATGATACAGCATTCACATATGGCAAAGGCAACATTTTGAGAAAAGGCAAAAAAGTCGCAATCGTAGCTACAGGTATGATGGTACAGCAAGCCTTACGTGCATATAAAACATTGAAAGCTGAAGGCAAAGAAGTGACAGTGGTAGATATGCCATGTATCAAGCCAATCGATGAAGAACTGATCAAAGAACTGGCAAAAGAACATGAAGTCATCGTCAGCTGTGAAGAACACAGTGTCATCGGTGGTTTAGGTAGTGCGATTGCAGAAGTATTGGTAAAGAATGAACCAGTGAAGATGGTGATGATTGGTATGCAGGACTGCTTTGGAGAAAGTGGAACACCGGATGCTTTATTAGAAAAATACGAACTAGACGCAAAAGCAATCGTGAGAAAAATTAAAGAAATATTATAAAAAAAGGAGTTGTACAGAATATGTACAGCTCCTATTTTAATAATACCGATTCTTTTAAGGTTGGATCAAAATTAGTTTCAAACATTTTGGTCGTATGTTGATTCAAGACAAAATCCTTTGGCATATTTTTCGGTGTATATCCGGTAATTTCTTTAAATACACGATTGAAGTGACGAATCGTTTCAAAACCACATTGATAGGATATTTCCGTAACGGTAAATGCTTTTTCTTTTAATAAGGAAATCGCTTTTTCAATACGTATGATATTTAGATATCTGGAAAAGGTCATACCGGATAATTTATGAAAATATTTAGAAAAGTATGATTCAGAAAGCCCCATATAAGATGCCGCCTGAGAAAAGGTGATATCCGCATAGTTTTTCTGTATTTCAGAAAGCAGCCCTTTATAATCCATCAGATTCACATTCTTATTGATCGCATAAAATTTGTCTATGTTTTCTTTTCGATATATTTCAATCAACAGCTGTTCTAACAGGTTATGACAGCGTTCAATATAGAAAGCATGTTTATGTTTTAGTTCATATTGGATGGATATAAAAATATCTAAGAAATGATAAGCTGATTTTAAAACAGCATCCTTTGTATAAACATCTTGTAATGCTTCAGGCAGAAAGTCCCCATGAAACATAATTATTTTCACAATGCAGTCCTGATCACAGTTGATATAGTGAATCTGTCCACTGTTGATATAAATCAAATCACCGCTTCGTAAGTGATATTCTTCATCGTTATGCGATATGATTGCTTGCCCCTGTTCAATATAGATTAACTCTGTTTCCATATGCCAATGTGCTAGATTATGCAGGTTTCTATAACCACCAATCCAGATATGACAATGATCTTCATAGTTTCGTTTTTCAAAATTTGCCAGCATATGATCACCTCTAGCTGTATTGTATAAGAAATGACAATAAATGTCTATATTTCCATAAGGAATTTCTTTTTTTCATCACCTGGTTTCATTATACTGTAAGTGTAAGATAAAGAAAGCAAAGGAGGTTTATGATCATGGAACATACAACACAACAAAAACAATTTAAAAAGCTGTATCTGGGAATAGAATTAGGGTCTACCAGAATTAAAGCGGTATTGATCAATGAAAATCATGAAGTGCTGGCACAGGGAAATTACGATTGGGAAAATCAAATGCAGGATGGTATCTGGACATATTCTCTGGATATGGTTCATACAGGGTTACAAGCATGTTATCATGCGTTAAAAGAAGATGTTAAAACAAAATATGGCTTTGTTTTGAAAAAACTAGATGGTATGGGAATCAGTGCAATGATGCATGGATATCTTGTATTTGATAAAGCAGGTAACTTATTGACACCATTTCGTACATGGCGCAATACAATGAGTGAAACAGCAAGTAAACAGCTGACAGAACTTTTTCAATATAATATCCCTCAACGCTGGAGTATTGCTCACTTATATCAGGCAATCTTAAACAAAGAACCACATGTAAAACAAATTGCATTCCAGACGACTTTAGCCGGCTATGTGCATTATCTATTGACAGGTGAAAAAGTATTAGGTGTTGGTGAGGCAAGTGGTATGTTTCCCATTGATTCTTCTAAAATTGATTATGATGAAACAATGGTACAGAAATTTAATGAAAAAATATCAGGAGAACAACTGCCATGGAAACTACGGGATATCTTTCCAAAAGTATTAAATGCAGGGGATGAAGCAGGTCATTTAACGACTGCTGGTGCTGCTTTTTTGGATGTAGAGCATGATCTTTGCGCAGACGTTCCATTATGCCCTCCAGAAGGAGATGCAGGAACTGGCATGGTCGCAACCAACAGCATCAATATAGGAAGTGGAAATGTATCAGCGGGTACCAGCGTATTTGCAATGGTCGTGCTTGAGAAAGCATTAAGCCGGGTATATGAAGCATTAGATATGGTCACAACCCCATCAGGAGATCTTGTTGCGATGGTGCATTGTAATAATGGTACCTCTGAATTAAATGCATGGGCAAATATATTTTCACAATTTCTAAATGGCATGAATGTGAAGGCAGACTTAGATGATATCTATGGAATACTATTTCAAAAAGCCTTACAGGCAGAACTTGATGGTGGCGGACTTATCGCATGTAACTATTTATCAGGAGAACCGATTACTGGCTTTACATCAGGCGTACCATTATTTGTAAGAAAACCGGATGGACATTTTACATTAGAAAACTTCATGTTGACATTGATTTATTCATCCTTATCTACATTAAAAATGGGTATGGATATTTTAACTCAAAAAGAAAATGTAAAAATTCATCAGATGTTTGGACATGGCGGCTTCTTTAAAACTCCGCTTGTCGGACAGAAAATCATGTCAGCTATTATGCGTGCACCGCTCAGCGTATTAGAAACAGCAGGAGAAGGCGGGGCATGGGGATGTGCTGTTCTTGCGGCATACAAACAACAAAAAGAAGCAGGAATGTCCCTTTCAAATTATCTACAACGACGGGTTTTCTTGAATGTAGAATGTAATACACAAATGGCAGATGAAGCATTGATTAATGGTTTTGATGCATTTATCAAAGATTATAAAAAATGTCTGATCGTAGAAAGAACAGCTGTGAAAGAGCTATAGGAGGAAATAAAAATGAAAAGTTTAGGAAATTATACATTCTGGTTTGTGGTAGGAAGTCAGGATCTCTATGGAGAAGAAGTTTTAAAAACCGTGGATGCACATACGAAAGAAATGGTAGAAGGATGGAATCAGGATGCCTTACTGCCTTGTGAAATTATCTGGAAACCAGTGGTGCGCAATCGTAAAGAAATCTATGATGTAATGTGTGCCGCAAACATGGATGAACATTGTGCAGGTGTGATCACTTGGATGCATACATTTTCACCAAGCAAGATGTGGATCAAAGGCTTTGAAGCACTTCAAAAACCATTATTGCATATCAATACACAATTTAATCGTGATATTCCTTGGAATGAAATCGATATGGATTTTATGAATCTGAATCAATCCGCACATGGAGATCGTGAACATGGCTTTATCACTGCTCGTATGCGTTTGGCACATAAGGTGATTAGTGGGTATTGGAAAGATGAAACGATGCGTCAACGTATGGGGAAATGGATGCGTGCAGCCGTTGGTGCTTATGAAAGTAATCGTGTAAAAGTTATGCGTATTTCTGATAATATGCGTGATGTTGCAGTTACGGAAGGAGATAAGGTAGAAGCGGAAATCAAGCTGGGATGGATTGTGGATCATTATGGTGTTGGAGATATCATTCAATATGTACAGGCAGTAAGTGAAGAAGAAATCGATGAACAGATGAAAGCTTATGAAGCATTATATGATATCGCAACAGAAAATATTGAAGCGATTCGTTATCAGGCGAGGGAAGAAATTGCCATTGAAAAATTCATGCAGGAACATGGCGGATATAATGCATTCCATACCAATTTTCAGGATTTACAACAATTAGAACAGCTGCCAGGACTTGCGGCGCAGGACTTAATGCGTAAAGGCTATGGTTTTGCGGGTGAAGGCGATTGGAAAACAGCAGCATTATGTCGTATCATGAAAATGATGACGAAGGATAAAGATGGTGGTACAGCGTTTATGGAAGATTATACATATCATTTTGATCCAGCATGTGGCATGAATATGGGAGCACATATGTTAGAAGTGTGCCCAAGTGTGGCAGCGACACGTCCAGAAATCAAAGTTGTGCCATTAGGTATCGGAGATCGTAAAGATCCTGCTCGTTTAACATTTAAAGCAAAAGAAGGACCAGCTGTACTTGCGACAATCATTGATATGGGCGATCGATTCCGTATGATTGTAAATGATGTCATTTGTCAAAAACAAAAGCATGATATGCCAAATTTGCCTGTGGCAGGTGTTTTATGGAAACCACTTCCAAGTTTAGAAACCAGTGCAGAAGCATGGATTTATGCAGGAGGTGCCCATCACTCTGTCATCAGTTATGATTTAGATGCGGATATCTTGCGTGACTTCGCAGAAATCATGAACATGGAATTTATTCATATCTGTAAAGAAACAAAAATTCCAGATTTACGTAAAGAATTAACATGGAATGATATGATCTGGAAACTGAAAGGATAAAACTTATGTTAGAAAACTTGAAACAAAGCGTATTAGAAGCTAATTTATTACTTACAAAATATCAACTTGTGACCTTTACATGGGGAAATGTATCTGGGATTGATCGTGAAAAAGGCATCATTGCGATCAAGCCAAGTGGTGTAGCGTATGATAAAATGAAAATGGAAGATATCGTGTTAATTGATCTGGAAGGAAATGTTGTGGAAGGACATTTAAAACCAAGCAGTGATTTTATGACACATATCGTATTTTATAAAAACTTTCCTCATATTGGTGGGGCAGTGCATACGCATTCTCGTTTCGCAACCAGCTTTGCACAGGCAGGCAGAGATATATTAGCTATGGGTACAACACAGGCTGATTATTTCTATGGCGATATTCCATGTACAAGATATATGCGAAAGGAAGAAATACAAGGCGCATATGAACTTGAAACTGGAAATGTCATTGTGGAAACATTTAAAGAAAGAGGCATGGAACCAGATGAGGTGCCAGGTGTTTTGGTACATAGTCATGGGCCATTCGCATGGGGAAAAGATCCATTTGAAGCTGTACATAATGCAGTGGTTATGGAAGAATGTGCCGCTATGGATTTTGTCAGTATTATGTTAATGAACCATGAACCACAAAGAATGCAACAGTCCTTATTAGACAAGCATTTTAAACGTAAACATGGACCTAATGCTTATTATGGTCAAAAAGGATAATGCTATGGAACAAATATTTGATCAAAAGTATCCTAATATCAATGTATATCGTTTAGAATCAGAATCTTTATGTGTGGATATCATCAATCTAGGTGCCACGATTACATCAATTCGATATAAAAAAGATGATACAGATGTCGTCTTAGGTTATGATACCATTGATGAATATCAAAAGTTTAAAAACTACTATGGCGCAACCATTGGACGGTGTGCCAATCGTATCGCAAAAGGAGCTTTCACATTGCATGATCAAGCATATCATTTAGATATCAATGATCATGGCAACAGCCTGCACGGTGGGAAAAATGGCTTTCATACACGTTTATTTCAGGTGCTGGCATATGATAAAACAAGTGTAACCATGCGATACAATAGCCCGGATATGGAGGAAGGATATCCAGGAAATCTTATATTGGATATTACATTTACATTGCATGATGATACGTTATGTATTGAATATTCTGCGATATCGGATCAGGATACCATTGTGAACTTTACCAACCATTCTTACTTTGCTTTACAAGGGCATGGGGATGGTTCTGTCGATGAACAGATACTAACAATGAACGCTTCATATTATGCAGAGAATGATGAAAACCGTTTGGTCACAGGAAAATTATCAGAAACAAAAGGTACGCCATTTGATTTTACCAAAGGCAAAGCAATTGGAAAAGATATTTATGATCAAATGAATATTCAAATACAAAGAGCCAATGGATATGATCATTATTTCCGCTTTGATGAAAACAAGGAACATATGGTAAAACTAGTGGATCAAAAACATCAACACAGCCTTATCGTGAAAACAGATTTACCAGGATTTCATCTTTATGTGCCAGATGATCAAGAGCCACAACATGGTAAACACGGCAAAGAATATATCGGGCATTGTGCAGTATGTATAGAAACATCGTATATGCCAGATGCGATAAATCTTCAAGAATGTCCAGAAACACTATTGAAGGCCAATGAGAAATATACAACAAAAACAACATATCAGTTTCAATAAAGTTGAAAATAATAAACTAAGTATTCCTTAATCTTTTTGGAATACTTTTTTATATTACTTAAGGCTAGATATTCCTACAACAATCTGATAAGATACACTTATAAAAGAAAAGGAGCTGTTTGTATGTATTATAAAACAACATACCATTCTCCCATTGGAGATATCTTGATTGTAAGCGATCATGAATCGATTGTTGGTGTATGGTTCTATGGACAAAAATATTTCTGTGGTCGTTTGAAGGAGGAAATGATAGAAAAAGAAACTGCTGTTTTATCAGAATGTAAAGCATGGTTAGATGATTATTTTCATGATTTACAACCTGAAATATCAAGACTTCCTTTACATCCGATGGGTAGTGAATTTCGATTAGAAGTATGGAATATTTTAAAAGAGATTCCTTATGGAGAAACTATGACGTATAAAGATGTTTCAAAAGAATATGCAAAGCGTACGGGGAAAGCTTCCATGTCCTCACAGGCAATCGGTGGGGCTGTTGGGCATAATCCGATTTCTATTATCATCCCTTGTCATCGTGTCATCGGCGTAAAAGGAAATCTGACAGGTTATGCAGGTGGTATGGATAAAAAAATTGCATTACTTCATCATGAACATGCGGATGAAAAACAATTGTTTATCATAAATACTTCAAAAAACAAGCGAGGGAAATCAATATGCTTTTGATAGAAAAGCTTCAACATTTAGAAAAGATATCTGATTCTCAAAAATCAGTTGTAGATTATATGCTGGAACAAAAAGAGCGAATAGAAAAACAAACAGTAAAAGAAATCGCAGCAGCCATTTATACATCAAGGAATTATTTAATAAGTTGATGGTGGACAATGCTTAATGAAAAAAAGATGGATGATCTAAAGGTGATCGTCCATCTTTTATGAGGTATTAATCCCACGCTATTTCATTTCCATTTTCTTTTACAATACGATATAATTCTGTTTCATTTTCCACTAGAGATTGAATGATTTCTATGAGTGATTCATTCAATGATGGTTGCAGATATTGATAGGAATAGGATTTGATATTAATTAATTCAAAACAAAATTAATTAATATCAAAAGTAAAAATATATAGCATAAGTTGACAATATTGATTATTTCAGTTTTTTTAGTAAAATTTTTACTAAGATCGCTATTGTTGATAGTAAGAAGTCCTAAGAGTAAGACTATAGGTGATAAAATAGGAGAACTATAGCTATCATTTATGAAAATCTGATAGACAATAATACATGCAATAAATAAAATTATAATTCTACTTAAAAGGATAGTGATTTTTTTTGTGTTCATAATTATTCTCTTTTCTCATATATAAGAATATTGTCTAACTATAACAGTTATTCTGTTTCCTGTCAAATTAGTTAAAAAAACAGTAGAATATACATTGCTTAAATGGTGATAATACTCATAAATGAGTATTAAACCAAGCTATTTCATTATCAATTTTTGACAATCTGATATAATTCTTCTTCATTTCCATTAAGATTGGATGATTTTAATGAATTTTTCTGTTTTGTTCCATTCGCTGATGCATGAGGATAAAAAGTTGTGTTATTTTTCAAATAGTAATAATACTTACAGGTGAAAATAAGGATTTTTTTTAAATGAGCAAATTTCTAATATTGACTTAGAGTTCACTCAAAGTGCTATACTGAAACTAACAATGAGGAGGGTGTAAGTTATGAAAATGCGTAAGATTGAACGTTGCAATATGATAGTAAGTGAAATAGGTCTTGGATGTGAAGGGTTTCATGAAGCTGATATGGATTTATATCAATTATTAGATATTGCAGAAACAAGTGGGGTAAATTGTATAGATTTATATTCACCAGATCCTATAATGAGAAAACGATTAGGAGAAGCTTTAAAAGGTAGAAGAGAAAAATTCATCATTCAGGGACATCTATGTTCTGTATGGAAAAATAATCAATATGAACGTACCCGTAATTTAGAAGAAACCAAAGCTGGCTTTGAAGAAATGAAACAGCTTCTTCAAACCGATTATATCGATATTGGCATGATACATTATGTTGATGCAATAAAGGATTTAGAAACAGTCATTGCAAATGGGATACTTGATTATGCAAAAGTTCTAAAAGCAAATGGTGAAATCAAGGCGATTGGTATTAGCTCTCATAATCCGCAAGTGGCGTTAAAAGCAGTAGAAACCGGGGATATTGATGTATTAATGTTTAGTGTAAATCCATGCTACGACTTAATGCCGGCAAATGAAGATGTAGAAGAATTATGGAATGATGCCAATTATGATAAAGACGAATTACAGATGGACAAAGATCGTGAACGCTTATATGAAACTTGTCAAAAATTAGGTGTTGGGATTACGGTCATGAAGGCATTTGCAGGTGGAGATCTATTAGATGCTTCCTTATCACCAACAAAGGTCGCATTAACGATACCACAATGTCTGCATTATGCTTTGACAAGACCTGGTGTTGTTTCCATCATGGCAGGCAGCCACAGCATTAAAGAATTTTTAGACTGTTTGGCTTATGAGCAAGCAAGTGATGAAGAAAAAGATTACGCAAAAGCGTTTGCGCAAATGCCAAAAGTAAATTGGGAAGGGCATTGCATGTATTGTGGCCATTGTGCACCATGTCCAAAAGCCATTGATATCGCTAGTGTCACAAAATTTTTGAATCTGGCCAAAGCGCAGAAAGAATTACCTGAAACGGTAAGAGAACATTACGCAGTACTTGAACATTATGCTTCAGAATGTATCCAATGTGGTGCATGTGAAACACGTTGTCCATTTCATGTATCTATTCGTGAGAACATGAAAGAAGCTGTAAAAATATTTGGTAAATAAAAAAAATCCAGTGTTTTCAAATCGAAAGCCTGGATTTTTATGTATTATAGGCGTAATCCCTTGATATCTTTAATACGGGATAAGATGATATTACAGCTGCTACTAATGACACCAGGAAGTTTATCAATGGTATTTTGAATCAGGTCTTCCATTTCTTCATTAGAAGAAGCTACCGCATGAACATGCAGTTTATTTTTACCTGTCACACGATAAATTTGTGTGATTGTATCATTTTGATTTAATTGATGAATTACTTCAGATAATGAATCAGGAGTGGTTTCTATTTCAAAGTAACAGGAAACAGCGCCATTAATCTTGGAAGGATTGATAATGGTGGTATATTCTTCTATAATGCCACGTTGTTCTAAAGATTGAACACGCATTTTTACAGCGACACGGGAGATTCCCACCTGTTGAGCAATATCAGAATAAGACATGCGGGCATTTTTTATCAATAATTGTAAAATCTGTTGATCCAAATCATCTAAGCCATGTAGAAACATAGGGGGAACCTCCTTGAAATGTATGGTTTCATTATAAGGGAAAATATTACATAAAGCAATTAGAGAATTGACTTATGGTATCTCTATTGATACAATAATTACGAAACGAAAGATAAAAGTTTCTTTTTGTAACTTGGAGGGAATTATGAAAGGTGATTTAACACGTGGACCAATCATGAAAACAATGCTTTGTTTTGCGATTCCAATGATTTTAGGAAATCTGCTTCAACAATGCTATAATATTGCGGATACCCTGATTGTTGGGCGTTATTTAGGCTCTAATGCACTTGCGGCGGTTGGTTCTTCTTTTACTTTGATGACATTTTTAACGTCGATTTTATTAGGCTTATGTTTAGGAAGTGGAGCTGTTTTTTCTATCCGTTTTGGACAACGTGATGAAAAAGGCTTAAAGGAAGGCATGTTTGCTTCATTTATACTCATTGGAGCGTTAACGATTATTTTAAATATTTTGTCACTTTGCTTTATTGATCAAATTATCAGTTTTCTTCAGGTTCCTTTAGAATTAAGAGGGATGATGCATGATTATCTGATGGTGATTTTCTCTGGTATCGTCGCTACCTTCCTATATAATTATTTTGCTTCCTTATTACGTGCAGTAGGCAATTCCATCATTCCTTTGATTTTTCTAGCAGTATCAGCAATTTTAAATATTGTTCTGGACTTATGGTTTGTGATAGGTCTACAAAGAGGTGTGGCAGGAGCAGGTGAGGCTACTGTAATTGCTCAATATGTATCCGGTATTGGCATTGCCATATGTACATGGATAAAATATCCAAAATTACGTATCACAAAACAAGACTGTCATTTACGTCTTTCCTGTATTAAAGAAATCAGTAATTTTTCTGTATTGACCTGTGCCCAACAATCAGTTATGAATTTGGGTATCTTGATGGTACAAGGCTTGATCAATAGTTTTGGAACAACGATTATGGCAGCGTTTGCGGCAGCAGTCAAAATTGATTCATTTGCGTATATGCCAGTCCAGGATTTTGGCAATGCTTTTTCTACTTTTATCGCACAGAATTATGGCGCAAAAGAAGAAAAACGTATACAGGAAGGTTTAAAGGGCGCAATCATTGCAGCATTTGTTTTCTGTATCATCATTTCTTTAGGTGTCTTTATTTTCGCAAAAGAATTGATGATGATCTTTATTGATGGAAGTGAAACTACAATTATATCAGAAGGCGTTCGTTATTTAAGAATCGAAGGTGCATTTTATTGTGGCATTGGCTGTTTATTCTTATTGTATGGATTTTATCGAGCATTGGGAAAACCTGGAATGTCGCTGGTATTAACGATTGTTTCTTTAGGTACACGTGTATTGCTTGCTTATGTATTATCCGCAATTCCTGCGATGGGGGTAGTAGGAATCTGGTGGTCTGTGCCAATTGGATGGATTTTGGCAGATATGATTGGATTGATCTATTATAAAATCAAGAAAAAAACCTTATTTGTATTTCAAAACGATTAACTTTATATTGTAAACAAACTCCTTGTATGATAGTATAAAAATACGTGATACAAGGAGTTTATTAGCATTTATGAAGAAAATACAAAATATTATAAAAAAACTTTACTGGCTGGGGCTGATTGGTGTGATAGGAACAGTTTTTCATGTGACATATCTAAAGCTGTTTTATCTTTTTTTCCTATTGGTATTTGTGGATATATGTATTTCTTTAGGATATCGCATGAAGTATGGCAAAATGAATGAATATGTGGCAGACTTAAAATTTCTCTGGCAGAATATCATGATTTTGATAGGGAATATTTGTATCTATATACGACATGGGTTCCATTTACCTAATGTACAAACATATTCACCAAAAGTTAGTTGTCACTTGCCATTTCAGGGAAAATGGATGGTTGTAAATGGTGGAACTGATCAGCAGCATTCACATTCATGGGGACTTGCAATGCAACGATATGCATACGATTTTTATAGGATAGAGAATGGTAAAAGTTATCAGGGGAATGGATTAAATGTTTGTGATTATTATTGTTATGATCAGCCAGTATTGGCTGTGGCAGATGGAATCGTTATAGAAATCAAAAACAAATTCGAAGATACAAAAGTTACAGGAAAATCAGAAGTTTTATGTAATGCCTCAGATGTAAGAGGTAATTATATCGTCATGCAACATGCCCCATATGTATTCAGTATGATTGCTCATTTGAAAAAGGACAGCTTTTGTGTGAAGGTAAATGATAAAGTAACTGCTGGACAAATAATCGCAAGGTGTGGAAACAGTGGAAACAGCAGTGAGCCACATATCCATTTTCAGATACAAGAAGGTAAAAACTTTTATTTTTCTGCTAGTCTGCCCGTTTATTTTGATGAAATCATCAATCATATCAATAGAAATGATATGCATCATATCAAAGAAGGAGATATTGTAGAAAACAGGTGAGTTTTAATTGCAGTTTCTTTTCATTAAGGGTACAATTATCGTATAAAGAAAGGAAGCGCTAACATGGAAAATATTTGCGTTGTTACAGGTGGTGGAAGCGGTATGGGTTTAGAGGCTGCTAAACTGCTGGGAAAAACAAATCATATCATTTTAGTAGGAAGAACAGTATCAAAACTAGAACAAGCTATTTCAGAATTAAAAGAGCTGGGTATCTCTGCAGAAGCATTTCCTGCAGATGCTAGCAATCGACAAGCTGTAAAAAAGCTAGCAGAATATGCATCAGAAAAAGGAAATGTAAAGATATTGATACATGCTGCTGGGGTATCACCACATATGAGTGATGGAGAAAAAATCTTTGATATCAATGCCCTTGGAACAATTCATATGGATGAAGAATTTGCAAACATCATGAAAGAGGGAAGCTGTATTTTAAATGTTTCCTCTATGTCAGCTTATATGATGCCGGCTGATAAAGCACCAAAACAGGTATACAAACTGAGTTTGTCTGATGAAGAAGCATTTAAAAACACAATGCATCAGATTATCAAGGGTGTTCCAGAGGAACAACAAAGAGGAATGGCGTATACGTTATCAAAAAACTTTGTGGTATGGTATACATCTCGTATGGCAGTTTCTTGTGGTAAAAAAGGTATTCGTGTAGTTTCTATTTCACCAGGCACATTCCGTACACCTATGGGAGAAATAGAAGGTGAAGAAGCAGCAGCATTTGCGAAACGTGGTGCACTAGGAAGACTTGGAGAACCAGAAGAAATTGCAAAGATGATGGCATTTATGGTCAGTGAGGAATGTTCATATTTAACAGGAGTGGATATCTTGTATGATGGTGGTTCTGTGGCAGCTTTACAGGCAATGATGGAAGATAAAGCGTAAATAAATAAAGGGTCAGGCATATTTTTACTTGACCCTTTCTAATGAATATCAGTATAATAAAACCTAGATTAGGGGTGGTGCTATGTTACTACAAGACAAAATGCGACATACGAAATTTTCAACAAGTGAACAGATTGTAGTAGACTTTATGTTAGACCAACAAGAACATCTAAAAGATTATTCTACGACGATGATTGCACAGGAAACATATACCTCACCATCAATTCTGGTAAGAATATCAAAAAAACTGGGATTTTCAGGTTATTCAGAGTTTAAAAAATGTTTCCTAGAAGAAGTACATTATCTTATGAAGGATTTTAAAGAAATAGATGCGAATATGCCATTTTCAAAAGATGATACATATTTACAATTAGCAAGCAAACTGGTTGCTTTGAAAAAAGAAAGTTTAGATGATACTTTTTCTTTATTACATTATGAAGATATACAAAAAGCCATTCATTTGATGAAGAAAGCTTCTATCATAAAGGTATTTGCTATATCCAACATGACATTTCTTGCGGAGGAGTTCGTATTTAAAATGCGTCATATAGGTAAAGAAACACAGACCTATTCTTTATCTAATATGATATATCAAGAAGCTGTTTTATCAACTCCTTCTGATTGTGCAATTTGTATTTCTTATTCAGGCGAATCTGGAGAATTATTAACAGCTGTTAACCATTTAAAGTATAATCAGGTTCCTGTAATCGCTATTACAAGTATAGGGCAAAATACGCTTACAAAACTTGCGGATGTGACTCTGTATACGACCACAAGAGAAAAAGCTTATTCTAAAATTGGTGGTTTTTCTTCTATTACGTCAATATCATTATTATTGGATACTCTTTATGCTTGTTACTTCCAAAGTGATTATTACTATCATTATGCTTATAAATTAAAACTGGCACAGCAAACAGAGCAGCGCCAGATTGAAAACGATATTGTTAAGGAAGGCTAATAAAGCCTTTTTCTATATAACTATTCATACATGTGCGAAGTGTATCTTCAATAGAATATTGTGGAGAATAATCCATCAGTTTTTTTGCATTCTCGATGCTATAGTAACCACTTCTTGCGATATGATAATAGGTATGGTCTATCTCATCTTGTCTGTTGACATAGGAGCACCATTGATTCCATGGCAAAAATTGAATATCTTCTTTCTGATGGAAAAATTCATACAACAATGAAGCATATCCATACAGAGTGATAGAATGATCACTTACAGCATGAAAGCTTTGTCCCAGTACCTGATCTTTATGTTGAATAGCTTTTATAAACATTTGCGCTACATCATCAGCATGTACATGATGCAAGGTTTCCATGCCCCAATTAGGAAGATATATGGTTTTTCCATGTGCTATTTTTTCAATCACATCTGTATTGGTATTTCCATAAGGATTAATAATGAGCCATCCAGGACCGGATATTTGTCCAGGCATAATGATGGTAGCAGGAAAACCATTATTTTGAAATTCCTGTTTTAAATATAATTCACTTTGATATTTCTGTATACCATAATCATCTAATGGAAATTTTTCATCATTTGGATCAGCAGGCAGATGTTTTGCTCTTCCATGTGCCCATATAGATGAACAAAAAATATACTGGGTGAATGGAATACTTTTTAAAGCGGCGACAATTTGCTTTGTATCATTCAGATGAAAATTAATCAAATCGATTACAATATCAGGATGCATATCTGCAATCTTTTTTGCGAATAAGGGATCTTTTTTGCGATCCATAGAAATATGCTGTACCTGTTTCCATGCATGATGTTGATGGTATGGTTGTGATAATCCTCTAGATATCGCAATCACCTCATAGCCTTCCTTAACAAGGCGTGGAATCAAATAGGTGCCAATATGTCCATAAGCACCAATAACAATCACTTTCATAAAAATTCCTCCTTTTTAATCGACTACAGATTATCACGATTTCAAATAAGAAAAAACAGGGAATCGATATCTTAGAAAAGCTTTTCCAAAATCACCATGTCCTATGCATGATATTTGAGAAAGCTTTTTTACTATTCCTATCAGGCATAGCAAAGCATGTAATATAAGTATTTGTTTTTTGTAAGCACTAAATTTAAAATGTAATTAGAAAAGGAGGCTGATTAATTGAAAGGTAGAAAATTTCTACTAATCACAGTAATCTGCTTATTTACGGTCAGTGCATGTAAAGAAAAGCAGACTGCCAATCAAAAAACAATGCCACAAAAGGAGAAAACAACCATGAAAATACAAGTAGTAAACAATCAGACAACTATCCTATATAAGTTAAATGAAAGTGATGGGGCAAAACAACTATGTGAACAACTGCCATTGAAGGTGAAAGTAGAAAATTTCAGTACCAATGAAAAAATATTCTATCCACCTAAAAAACTGGATACGAAGAATACACCCATGGCAAATGCGAAAGCAGGTACTCTTGCCTATTATGAACCATGGGGTAATGTTGTTATGTTTTATGGAGATTTTGGAAAAGGACAAGGTTTATATGAATTAGGAAACGTTATATCTGGTAAAAACGATATACAAAATTTAAAAGGAACCATCACGATAGCTAAATTGGATTAATAAAGTAATACATCTTTCATGATTTAGAAACAATTATATGAATATAACAGGAGGAACGAAAACATGATGAATTTTATATTTGACAACCCAACAAAACTGCTATTTGGAAGCGGTAAAATAAAAGAACTGCATACACAGGCACTACCTGGCAAGAAAGCATTATTATTGATATCTAATGGGAAATCTACGCGTGCAAATGGATATTTAGACCGTGTGATGGAACAATTAGAAATGGCAAATGTGGAAGCAGTGATTTTTGATAAAGTCATGGAGAACCCATTGAAAGAAATGGTTATGGAGGGAGCAGCTTTTGCGAAAGAAAATTATTGTGATTTTATTGTGGCACTTGGTGGTGGTGCAGTGTTAGATTCTTCGATTGCGATATCTGCGATGGCTACCAATCCTGGTGATTTATGGGATTATGTACAGGGTGGAACTGGAAAAGGGCAGCCTTTACAGGCGAAAGGATTACCGATCGTTACGATTGCGACAACATCAGGCACAGGTTCTGAAATCAATTGCTGGGGTGTAATTTCTAATCCTGAAACAAATGAAAAAATCGGTTTTGGCGATCCTTCCTTAACACCAGTATTATCTATAGTAGATCCCAAGCTTATGTTGAGCGTACCTGCAAAATACACTGCTTATCAGGGCTTTGATGCATTATTTCACAATACTGAAGTCATGATCAGTAATGGCGTGAATGTATTAAGTGAAACATTAGCTTTATCAGCAATTGAACATATTGCCACATATCTTCCTAAAGCTGTGAAAAATGGTTTAGATTTAGAGGCAAGAGAACATGTAGCTTATGGCAGTACGATTGCGGGTATGACCATGCAGTTGACAAGTACGACGGCAAAGCATGCCATGGAGCATTCTATGAGTGCTTATCATCATAATCTACCACATGGTGCTGGCTTGATCATGATTTCAAAAGCATTTTACGAATTTTTCATTGAGCATCATGCATGTGATGCACAGTTCATTAAAATGGCAAAAGCTATGGGAATCAAAAACGCAGATAAACCAGAAGATTTCATTACCGCACTTATGGATTTACAAAAAGCATGTGGTGTGGATCAGTTAAAAATGAGTGATTATGGTTTCCATATAGAAGAATGTATGACATTAGCCAAAGGGGCACGTTCTATGCAGGGAGGGTTATTTCTGGCAAATCCTTGTGAAATGAGTGATGAAGATTGTGCTGAAATTTTTAGAAAAGCTTATCGATAGAAGACTCTGTGAAAATTCACAGAGTTTTTTTGAGGAATATCCTATGTTTTATGATATGATAATACAGCATCATGGAGGTGTTTATGAATCAAACAAATGAATGCATACAGGCAGTCAAAACGATAGAAGCAGATATCAGAAACTGTGAAAAGATGCTGCCTAAATTTAAAGAAGGAACATCACAATACAGTTTACTGAAGAATCGTCTTAAGGCTTTATATATATCAAAGGCATTGATATTAGAAGAAGAACAAACTTATTCGATGGATGATTTACAAAAGGCTTTACCACCAATTACATCCGTCATACAGAAATGCAAAAAAGGGCAGGAAAAGCATACTGTTAACACGCCAACTTATCGAAGGCTGCAATCACAAATCAATGCGATGATGATCGCAAAGTCATATATAGAAAAAGAAATTGAAAAGAATCAGAATATTGTATTATAATGAAACAGGAATTTAGATGAGGTGAAATATATGGAATTAACAATGTTAGGAACGGGCAATGCCATGGTTACAGAATGCTATAATACGTGTTTTGTATTAAGTGAAAACAAGGAATGTTTTTTAGTGGATGCAGGTGGTGGAAATACGATTTTACATCAGCTGAAACATGCTGGTATTGACTGGATGAAGATAAAAAATATCTTTGTGACCCATAAACATATAGATCATATCATGGGAGTTGTTTGGATGATACGTAAGATCACAACTGCTATGCATAAAGGAGTTTATGAAGGAGAAGTCAATATTTATGCACATGATGAAGTCATCAAAATTCTACAGACGATGTGTGAAATGTTGTTACAGAAAAAGGAAACGGCATGGATTGGTAAAGGTGTGCATTTTGTGGAAGTGAAAGATGGAGAAAAGCGCAATGTGATGGGACATGACATCCAGTTTTTTGATATCCATTCTACGAAAGCAAAACAGTTTGGATTTACCATGTGGTATGATGATAAGAAACTTACTTGTTGTGGAGATGAACCATATAATGAATATGAGAAAACATATGTAGAAAACAGTACGTGGCTGCTTCATGAAGCATTCTGTTTATATCGTGATAGAGAACAATTTCAGCCATATGAAAAACATCATTCTACAGTAAAAGATGCGTGTGAATTAGCACAGGCCTTACATGTGAAAAATCTTGTGCTTTATCATACAGAAGATCAAAATATCAAAGAAAGAAAAGCATTATATACCAAAGAAGGCAGAGAATACTTCCATGGCAATCTGTTTGTGCCAGAAGATTTAGAATGTATCAAGTTATAGGGCAGTAAAATTACTGCCTTTTTACATACATATGATTGGCTTTCTGTTATGCAAATAGTATATACTTATGGTAGAGTCGTGATGATTCACGTTACGCCAAATATAAGGGGGTAAAAAACATGCTGAAGCTTGATAAAATCAGAAAAACATATAAAACCGGAAACTTTGAACAAACAGCATTGGATGATGTTTCTATTTGTTTTCGTAACAATGAATTTGCGGCAATCTTAGGCCCTTCTGGTTCTGGGAAAACCACAATGTTAAATATCATAGGAGGATTAGATCATTATGATTCTGGCGATCTGATGATTGATGGGATATCCACAAAGAAGTATACCTCCAAAGACTGGGATACGTATCGTAATAATCGGATTGGCTTTGTATTTCAAAGTTATAATCTGATTCCCCATCAAAGCATTCTGGCAAATGTTGAACTTGCTTTGACTTTAAGTGGGATACCTGCGACACAGCGTAAAGAGCGGGCAATGAAAGCGTTAGAGGAAGTTGGATTGTTGGAGCATATTCATAAAAAACCAAACCAGCTGAGTGGTGGACAGATGCAGCGTGTTGCTATTGCCAGAGCACTTGTCAATAACCCTGAAATCGTATTGGCAGATGAACCAACAGGGGCCTTAGATACAAAAACCAGTGTACAGGTCATGGAGCTGTTAATGAATATTGCGAAAGATCGATTGGTCATTATGGTAACGCACAATCCAGAACTTGCACACCAATACGCTAATCGTATCGTACAGTTAAAGGATGGAAGCATCATTTCTGATTCTCATCCCATACAGGAAGAGATAGCACCTGCACCTGTGAAAAGGAATATTCGTAAAGCAAAAATGTCCTTGCGCACAGCGGTTGCACTTTCTTTTAGTAATCTGATGACAAAGAAAGCACGTACATTTGTGACCGCATTGGCTGGATCTATTGGTATTATTGGAATAGCAGCTATCTTATCACTTGCCAATGGTATCAATCAGTATATTGAAAATGTAGAACGAGAAACGTTAAGTTTATATCCTTTATCCATCCAGCGCTCAGGCATTGATATCTCAAAAATGCTGAGTGAACCAACGGGGAAACCACAAACATCCACAAACAAAGAAGATGATAAAAACGTCAGTGAGATCAGTATGATCAAAAATATGTTTTCATATCAAAGCCAAAACGATACTGCCGCTTTAAAGACATATTTAGAAAAACATAAAACAGAAATTGATCCTTATGTAAATACGATTCAATATATGTATCATATTACGCCTCAGATTTATTTAACTGATACTTCAAAATCCATTGAACAGGTTAACCCGGATACTTTGTTTCAAACAGGCAATGATACCTCCCAGGGCATGAGTTCTTTGATGGGCGGTTTTGGGACAATGAGTGCTTTTCATGAATTGCCGCAGGAATCAAAAATGTATGAGAATCAATATGATGTGATGGAAGGCAGATGGGCAAAAAATTATGATGAAATGGTGCTTGTGCTGTCCTCAAATGGAAAGGTATCTGATTATGTATTGTATTCTATGGGCATAAATGATCGAGAGAAATTGCGAAAATTAATGGAAGATACAGAGAATGGAAAACCAGCCGTTATGGATGAAAAAGACAGTGATGTAAAATATGCTTATGATACCTTGATGGCACCTAAGTTTCGTGTGATTGATCCAGCGGATCGTTATGTATATGATGAAACGCATCAGATATGGAAAGATCAGTCGAAAGATCAAAGTTATATGAAAAAGCTGATAAAAAATGGTATAGAATTAAAAATCGTTGGTATCGTAAAACCAAAATCTGATTCTGCGATCACTTCCTTATCCAGCGGATTGAATTATTCTTCGCAATTGACAAAGCATCTGATGGATGCGGCGATGGATAAACCAATCGTAAAACAACAGCTACAACAGCCGAATATCAATGTATTTACAGGAAAATCTTTTCAGGATGAAAACAATGATCAGCGTAACAAATTAAAGTTTTCTGATTTGATTTCAATAGATGAGAATAAGTTAAAGAATGCATTTGGCATGGATACCTCACAAATTAATCTTAATACAATACCATTTGATCAGTTTTCATTAGATATCCCATTAGATGCTTTACCTAAACCGGATATGCATGTACAGGATATTATGACATCCATTGCCAATCAGGTACATGTGCCAGTAGAACAGTTATCACCAATCATGATGTCACTTTATCAGGATTTTATGAGTGAAGAAATCAAGCAGGGTGTAAGTGATCCTACCCAGATAGTACTTGATCTTCAAACGTATTTATCAAAGCCTGAAATACAGGAAAAGCTGATGAAACAGATTCAGGGAGTTGTGGATCCAACCCAGATATCAAGTCAAATAAGTGAAGCAATCAATACCCAATTAACGACTGTGATGCAGACATATGTCAAAGAGGTTAGTACGATTTTACAGGATCAAATAAAAACCCAGTCACAACAGCTGATGAGTCAGATGATGGCACAACTGCCTGAACAGTTAAGAAACAGTATCCATATCGATACCAGTGCTTTTCAAGAAGCTTTCTCTTTGAATATGAGTGAAGAGGAATTAACGAATCTAATGAATTCGCTTATGAATCCTGTGACTTCCACGTATGAACGCAATATGAATCTTTTGGGATATGCCGATGTCCATACACCATCACAGATCAATATCTATCCATTGAATTTCCAGTCTAAACAAAATATTTTAGATTTTTTAGATCAGTATAATGCAGGTCTTGAAAAAAAGGGGAAAGAAATGATTCACTATAACGATCTGGTGGGTACCATGATGACATCTGTGACCGATATCGTAAATACCATCAGTGCGGCATTAATTGCCTTTGTGGCCATTTCTTTAGTGGTATCTTCCATTATGATTGGCGTAATCACATATATTTCTGTGATTGAACGTAAAAAAGAAATCGGAATATTAAGGGCACTGGGTGCCAGCAAGCATAATATTCGCAGTGTATTTAATGCGGAAACATTGATTGTAGGCTTTGTGGCTGGAATGCTGGGAGTATTGGTTACCGCACTGTTATGTATTCCTGCCAATATCTTTGTGGAAGCAAAGTTTGAAATTGAAAATATTGCACAGTTACCAATCGATGGGGCAGTGATTCTGGTTATTATCAGTATGTTGTTGACATATATCGCAGGCTTATTTCCTGCATCTGCGGCAGCAAGAAAAGATCCAGTGGAAGCTTTACGAAGTGAATAAGCTATGTAAGAAGCATAACTTTTGCTATGCTTCTTTTTTATATCAGAGATTCATAAACTTCATAAATGGTATTCCATGTGCTTTCCCCCACAAGACCATCCTGTACCAGACCAAATTCCCTTTGAAAAGCCCGTACAGAACGTTCCAGTCCAGCACCAAAACGAGAATCAACCGTCACAGCTGGAATAGATTCATATTCTTCTGCGACAATGGATAAGAAATATTGCAGCTGTTGTACCTCAATACCAACATCCCCACGCCGCAAAACTTTACCCGTCCATAAACCTGTAAAATATCCCTCTAAACGTCCTAAGCTGCCTAATTCCGCAAGCTTTCTGACAGCTACATAAATTCTTGAAAGCATATTCCAAGTAGAGCGTCCTACCACCCCATCCACCAATAGATTAAACTGGCGCTGAAAGGTTTCAACTGCACTTTCTGTGACACTGCCAAAAATCCCATCCGGTGGATATATTAATGGAATATTAGGATAATTCACCGCAATTCCATTGAGTAATTCCTGAATAATGAAAACCGGTTGTCCAAAAGATCCGATTTCTAAAGGATAGCCAGGATAAGATGATGTGATTGGTTGTACATTATCACTTTCCCGCAATAAGATCGTATCCCCATAATAATAGCGAACGATACGCATAGAATCATAACCACGATTGGCAAGATCTAAGGTACCCCATTGTTTTAAGCCAGGACAAGTCGCTATTTTTCCATCACAATATTCCGCATAATATGGTTCACGATAGAAAGGGCGCTGTAAGTATTGACCAATGACTTCATCCACGATTCTGGAAACACTGTCAAATATATTTCTGCCTTTCACAAATGCCTGATCAAAAGCCGTTGAATTGGTAATATCAAAGTTACATCCACGAGAGCGATACCATTCTGTATATACCCGGTTTAATACAAGTGACATCTGACACCAGATATTCGCACGCAGAGCTTCATAAGGCCATGTTGGATAAATTTCTGAAGATGCGACATTTTTCAGATAGTAAATAAAATCCACTGTCAGATTTTCCGCAGGAGAGGAAGGTCTGCCTAAATGAACGGTGATACTTGTGGGTATGATGATTTCCTCAAGCATTGAAATTCACCTGTGCAAGCCACATCTTATGATCTTCTAATATACGTATATTACGACGCTGATAATCCTGCATGGATGGTTGAAGCTCCACATGCAGTGTTGACCCGTTTTCAGGAAATACCTGAACATTGCGGGTTTCCTCAATATCAAAGGTTTCTTTAATAACTTCCACATGGTATTGTTCATAAGGGCGCTCATTGCTTTGCATCATGGATAATGAAATATCTGGTGCATCTAAAGCGATATCCTCGGTTCTGCCATCCGCTCCTGTCGTTGTTTGATAAATCATATTTTCGGCTTTCATATCTGTATGATAAATATTGACTTGTGCATCATTTACTGGTTGTTGATCTGTGTTATACGCTTCAATGCGTAAATATCCTGTAGCGATATCTACCACCTCCACTTTAGACTATGTAAGGAATGGTATCTGCCATAGTCAATTGTCTAAAATCATGAAATCTTATATAAGAAAAGCAGGTACTCTTTGTACCTGCACATCTATTTGTTGTTTTGTTTTTGATAATCAATACCCCAGTTCCACATAGCATCCAAAATCGGTTTTAAGCTTCTGCCTTGTTCACTCAGCGTATATTCTACTCTTGGTGGAACTTCTGGATACACAGTTCTAATCAATAGGCCATCTGCTTCCATAGCGCGAAGATTACTGGTTAATACTTTCTGGGAGATGCTTCCAATGGATGCTTTTAATTCATTATAACGCATTGTTTTTTCCATAAGATCACGTAAAATCAATACTTTCCATTTGTTACTGATCAACAGCAGCGTTGTTTCTACAGGACAAGCGGGCAATTCTTTATTCATTATGATTCCTCCAATAGTATCTTTTTGGTTCCTATAGCACTTTCATGTACCTACTTCACAAAGGGACCTATGTAGACTATTATAATGATGCGGATGATAAAACGCAAGTATTTATATAAAGGAGATGTAAGATCATGAATGAAGTAGTAAAATTTTTAAATGACAATCCAGTCCAATATCTGGCAACAGTTGGAAGAGATGGAAAAGCAAAATGTCGTCCTTTTATGTTTTGTTTTGAAAAGGATGGAAAGCTGTGGTTTTGTACAAATAATACAAAGGATGTCTATCATGATATGCAGGCAAATCCCAATGTTGAAGTCAGTGTAGCAAGTGCAGATTATGCATGGATCCGATTACACGGGGAAGTGGTTTTTGAGGATAACAAAGAAGTCAAAGAACTGTGTATGAACAACCCCATCGTCAAGGGACAATATGAAACTGCGGATAATCCAATCTTTGTGGTATTCTATCTGAAGAATGCAGAAGCAGTTATTGCGGATTTTAGTGGACAGCCACCTAAGACATATCGGGTATAAGTAACTATTGAAAAGCAGTTTGAATGAAAACTGCTTTTTCCTTGCATATAATCTATGGTATCATAAAAGAAAGAAGGAGGTCTTTATGATGAATTATCAAAAAATCCTGGTAGAAAATATTCATTCCACAGCAATCGCAACCGTTGATGCAGAAGGAAAACCAGTAAATCGTATCATTGATATGATGCTGGAGAAAGATGGAAAACTGTATTTTTTAACCGCAAAAGGAAAAGCATTTTATGATCAACTGATGGCACAGGCATATGTATCCATAGTAGGAGTAAAAAATCAGGCATCCATTTCCTTACATGGAAATATACGAAATATTGGAAAGCAATATCTGGATGAAATCTTTGAAAAAAATCCATATATGAAACAAATCTATCCAGATGATCGCAGAGAACCTTTGGAAGTCTTTGAAATCTATGAAGGAGAAGGGGAATACTTTGATATTTCTGTAACACCGATTGTTCGTGAAAGCTTTACAATCGGAGAAGTAAAGGCATCCAATCATGGCTATATCATTCATGATACCTGCATCGGTTGTGGAAAATGTATAGATGTATGCCCTCAAAACTGTATTGAAGAAGGTGTTCCTTATCAAATCATTGAGCGTCATTGTGTGCATTGTGGTGCCTGTATGCAGGTATGCCCGCAACATGCTATAGAAAAGAGCCATGTATGATGGAGGAATTATTAGATCAGCTGCTTCAATATCTGTTAAGTGAAAAAAAGGAATATCAGGGAATACAGCTTCCTGACAGTTTTGATGAAAAATTCAGATTATATCGTTCTTTGGTAAATGTAAGATTGCCAAAACCCATAGATCCTGCTTATTTAAAAATTCAAAATGAATTTCTGCATGAATACAGTCTTCGTAAAGGAATCATTACCTTAAAGGATATGGAAAAATTAGATACCCATATATACCTATATAAAGGGGATATTACACGACTACAGGTAGATGCTATCGTTAATGCCGCTAACGCACAGATGCTGGGATGTTTTGTGCCATGTCATGGCTGTATCGATAATGCGATTCATACATTTGCGGGGATTAAATTACGTGAGGAATGTGCCAATATCATGCGTATACAAGGACATGATGAACCATGTGGCAGCGCCAAAATCACCAAGGCATATCAACTTCCCAGTAAATATATCTTTCATACAGTAGGACCGATTGTTTATGGCAAGCTGACAATGGAACACAAAGAACAATTGGCTTCATGTTATCGTTCAGTTTTACAACTTGCATATGATCGACATTTAAGAAGTGTAGCATTTTGTTGTATCTCCACAGGAGAATTCCACTTTCCAAATGAAGAAGCAGCACGTATTGCTGTGGCAGTTGTGAAAACATTCTTAAAGACACACGAAATGGAGGTGATTTTCAATGTTTTCAAACAAGAAGATGAAACCATCTATCATAGATTACTCACTTCAACAAAAGACGATGAACAGCTGGATTCATCAAGCTGACGCTATCATCATAGGGGCAGGGGCAGGGCTCTCCACAGCTGCTGGATTAACTTATGATGGTGAAGTATTTCATGAACATTTCTCAGATTTTATTGAGAAATATCACTTTACAGACATGTATTCTGCCGGGTTTTATCCCTTTGCCTCTTTGGAAGAATATTGGGGGTATTGGAGTCGTCACATTTATTATAACCGTTATGAAACACATACCAATTCGACTTATGATGATTTGTTTCAGCTTGTAAAAGATAAAGATTACTTTGTGATCACCACCAATGTAGATCATCAGTTTCAATTACATGGATTTGATAAACAGCGTTTATTTTATACCCAGGGGGATTATGGACTGTTTCAATGCTCCATGCGCTGCCATGAAAAAACATATGATAATAAAAGAGCCATTAGAGCAATGATCCATGCACAAAAGGGTATGAAAATTCCAAGCGATTTGATACCTTACTGTCCAATATGTGGTGCACCGATGAGTGTCAATTTACGTTGTGATCATCGCTTTGTAGAAGATGAAGGATGGCATAATGCTAAAGAACGGTATGAAAAGTTTCTAAAGGAGCATAAACAAAAACGGCTGGTATTATTAGAACTGGGAGTAGGAAATAATACACCTGGGATCATTAAGTTTCCATTCTGGCAGTTATGTTATGAAGGGACAAGGTGTGGATATATCAGTATATCCTTGGATGTACAGCGTATCCCTGATGAAATTCAATCAAAATCAATCATCATAAAAAAAGATATACATGAAGTACTGCTGGACTTAAAAAACACCAGCATGCTTACAAAGCATACTGAGAGATAGAAGATAAGTATTAGACAAAATGTTCCTGTTTGATTATCATGGAAGTAGTGATAAAGGAGCAGTAGAGATGAATAGAAAAGAAGTGCAGGCATGGTTTCCTTTGCGTGATGAAGAACTACAAAGTTTTGAACAGGCAGGATTATATGATCATCCAAAAGCTGAAAACGGTTTGATGGAATATGATGATAAGGATATAAAACGTTTAAGTCTGCTTGTGACATTAACACAAATCGGGATGAATATGGAGGATATCAAAACATATATTGGTTATGAGCGTTGCGATATAGATCAAAAAAGTAAAAAAGTGTTATTACTGAAGAAGCATCGTCAGGCATTGTTAGAGAAGCTACATGACCAACAAAAATGTATCGATTGTCTGGATATGTTATTATATGATCTACAAGGCTGCTGCTGTAAAAGGTAGCAGTTTTTTTACATTCTTCTATGCTTTTTATGTATTGGAATTCATGCAATATGAGTATTAGACATATGAAAAAGATGCCTGTAGAGGAATGGGAATATCTGGTAGATCTTTTGATGATGGAACTGGATGAACAGCTGCCATATCCAAATATATAACAAAAGCTGTCAATGACAGCTTTTTTAAATATTAATACGAAGAAGAGTTTATCGCAAATGTATGATAAACCATATCCTGATGGATATCTGGCTGATCTATAGGATCTAAAACGAATTCTATGGTTGGCTCAAAAATATCATTTCGTAAAGTTTCACCACCAAGATTGGAAATACGATACCAGCCATTTGCTAATGATATGATTGGTTTTTGATATAGTTTTTGTTGCGTCATATAATGTTTTACAGCATCCATTGTAAAATGATGTAAAATATGCCATGTAAATAATACAAGGGTTTGATGTTCTACTTTTATATAATAATTTTGATAATGAAATTGTAGACGATGCTCTTTTTGAAGAAGTGTTGGTTGGTTTTCTTCAATATCAAATATAATGGTATATGGATAATTTCTAATACCTTCCATAGGAAGTACAAGGCCATCTTCTATAGCCTGATCGATGCTGTTATTTGATGTAAACTCTGTTGCTAAATCATCCATCAAGCATTGATTTTGTTTCCATTCACATAATGCTTCCATATCACCAAGAAAAAAGTAATTCACAAGATCATTCAGCACTTCAGTAAATATATATTTCATAAATCCTCCTAGACTGTTTCATTTTCTTCATTAACCTCTTTTTGAAGCTCTTTTAGAAAATATTCACTTGCTTTAGAAAATACCTGATATTTCTTCCATACAAAAGCCAGACCAACTTCCAACTTTGGCTGTAATGGTCGAAAACATAAAGGAGAATCTCCAGTGGTGTTAATCAGTCCTTCTAAGGATAACGCATATCCAGCACCATCTTCAACCATTAAAGAGGCATTATAGATTAGATTATAAGAAGCAATCAGGGATATTTATCATAATCTTTCTTCATCCATCCAGAGATGATGTTTTTTACCATTCTTTGATCTGAATAGATGATGGGTTGTCCTATTAAATCATCAGGGGTAATACTGTAAAATGAGATCGTGTTCATGAAATAAGGCACGTTCTCCGCTATAATAGCCTTGTTTGATTGTTTCCATTTACTTATCACCTCATGCATATTGTAAGAGTTATGCTTACCTATGTCTAATACTTGTTTTCTATCTCAATCCATGCCTAAAAGGTATGAAAGATAAGGTGGGTATTGCATTTTATATGGTAAAAATGATAAACTACATAAGTGAAATTTAAGGGAAAGAAGGAATTTATATGCCAACAGGAGTCGTGATTAATACATTATCAGTATTCTTCGGTGGAATTGCAGGGGCATTTGCCGGTCATAAATTAAGTCCAAAATTTAAAACAGAGATCAATTTGATTTTCGGTGTCTGTTCTATGGGAATGGGCATCAGTTCTATTAATTTGATGAAGAATATGCCTCCCGTGATATTTGCGATTATCATCGGTACAGCGATTGGATTGATGATACATTTGGGAGAATATTTAAATAAAGCAGCGGCATTGATGCAAAAGCCGATTGCAAAGCTGTTTAAGAATAAGCAATCAGATTTAGATGAAAATGAATTTATGTCCTCATTGATTACAATCATTGTATTATTTTGTGCGAGTGGAACAGGGATTTATGGTTCTTTGGATGCAGGTATGACAGGTGATCAGACGATATTGATATCAAAGTCAATTTTGGATTTCTTTACTGCGGCCATTTTTGCATGTAATTTAGGGTATGTCGTATCCGTGATTGCAATTCCACAGTTTTTGATATTCTTTGTGCTGTATTTATGTGCCGGTTATATTTTTCCATTAACTACACCTGATATGATAGCGGATTTTAAAGCATGCGGAGGCTTTTTGATATTGGCAACAGGGTTTCGTATGATTAAAGTCAAAGAATTTCCAATAGCGGATATGATACCAGCCATGGTAATCGTCATGCCTTTATCCTGGATATGGACCAATGTAATAGCACAATTGTTATAAATAAGATTATTTTTTTCTTGCATATATCAGATAAATCTTTTAAAATTAACAAGACTGATTTTTTGAGGAGGATTTTTTTGTGAATAAGAAAAGAGGAGAATGGTCTATAAACTGTACCCTGTAAAACGGACACTAGAAAAAAACCAATTGCTAGTACCT
>NZ_QVFL01000014.1:0-133072 GCF_003434225.1 Absiella sp. AM29-15 | reverse complement strand
AGCACGTTGCCAGGTCTGTTTGCCTCACATTTGTGAGGCTTTTTTTTATTTTCATAAATCTTGAAAATATATGAAAGTTCTTGATATGCGTGCTATGAATTGTGGTATAATGTTTGAGATTGACATACTCAATCCAATAAAGATAAAGAAAGGTTGATAAAATGGCTTATACATTTACAACAAATATAACAAAAGACGAACATGATGCATTTGTTACAGTACATGAATACTGTAATTTACTTCAATCTGCCAGCTGGGCAAAAGTAAAAGACAACTGGAAATCATTGCTTGCAGGTGTGCGTGATGGAAATAATAAACTGGTTGCTTCATCTTTGGTTTTAATTAAACCTTTGCCACTTGGATTTACAATGTATTATCTGCCAAAAGGACCGGTTATGGATTTTCATAAACAGGAAATTATTAATACATATTTTGAAGGATTAAAAAAATATAGTAAGAAAGATCATTGTATCTTTATTAAGGTTGATCCAGGCATTCATGTAAATGATTATAAATCAAGTGAATACAACACCAATCGTTATGAAGATACTGAAGAATATATCAATCATATGAAGCAAGTTGGAGGAAAACATTTAGGCTTTACGATGCATATCGCGGATACTATACAGCCACGTTTTCAATCCAATGTGTATAAGTGTGATGATTTTGAAGAAAGTCTTCCTCGTCATACAAAACGTTTGATGAAAGATGCACTAAAACGCAATGTTGAAGTTGAAATGGGAGGCATAGAATTTGCAGAAGAGTTTGCCCGTCTGGTAGAATTAACAGAGGAACGTAAAGGTGTTCATTTGCGTAACCTTGAATATTTCAAAAAACTGTGTGAAGCCTATCCAACAGACGCAAAGATTTTCCTTGCAAGTGTAGATTTAGAAGCACTATACCATGAATATATTAAAAAACATGAAGATATTGAGAAGGAAATAGAAGAATGTCCTGAAAATGCGAAAAAGAAATTGCGCCGTTTACAGGATATGGAACGTTCTTTGGAAAAAGATGTAAAAGAGTTTAAAGAAATATTCGATGAAATGGATCAAGTAAAGGGAACCATACATATTGCAGGTGTTTTAAGTATTCGTTATGGACATACTTGTGAAATGCTATATGCAGGTATGGATCAACGTTTTAAGAAATTTATGCCTCAATACTATATTTATGTAAAAAACATGAAGTGGGCATTTGAAAATGGCTGTGGTACTTGTAATATGGGTGGTGTAGAAGGTTCTTTGGATGATGGTTTAACGAAATTCAAAGATAACTTTAATCCAATGATCAATGAATTTATTGGAGAATTTGATATTCCGGTGAATAAACTTGTATATCCATTCTTTAATTTTGTATATAAACGTTTGAAAGAACGTAATCGTTAAAAACAGGAGGTGTTTGTATGAAAGAAATCGTTGTACATTCCTTAGATGAAACAGCAGCATTAGGCGAAAAGCTGGGAGCATTATTATTTCCTGGATCATTAATCACCTTAACGGGGGATTTGGGTGCTGGAAAAACTACACTAACAAAGTCAATTGGTAAAGCAATTGGTGTTAAAAAAGTAATTAATTCCCCAACTTTTACGATTTTAAAGACATATAATGGAACGATGCCCTTATACCACATTGATGCATATCGTTTAGAAGGTATTTCTCAAGACTTAGGGTTTGAGGAAGTATTTGATGCAGATGGTGTATGTGTTGTGGAATGGCCTGGTTTCATAGAAGAACAGTTGCCTAAACAACGATTGGAAATCGAAATCCATCGTAGTGGAGAAGAAGAAAGAACATTTATGTTTAAGGCAGTCGGTGAAGCATATGAAAAGATTGTGAGGGAATTATAATGAAAACCTTATGTATGGATAGTGCACATCGCCATTTGGTGATTGTGCTGTTAGAAGATGGTGAAGTAAAAGCTGGAAAAGCTTTGTCTTGCTGGAAGCAGCAAAGTGAAACTTTATTTCCGGAATTAATTGCCTGTATGGACAGCGTTGGCTGGAAAGCTGATGATTTGGATGAAGTCATGATTACAGATGGGCCAGGTAGCTATACTGGGGTACGTATTGCGATGGCAGTCGCAAAGGTTTTATGTACGAGAAAACATATCCCGTTATATTGTATATCAACCTTGCAATTATATGCAGGAGTAAATGATCATGTATTCGTTATGCTGGATGCGAGAAGTTCTCGTGCATATGCTGGTAGTTTAAATCATGGAGTGTTTGACAAAGAAGAATGTATCATGAACCTGGATGAAATTAAAGCCTACTTAAAAGAACATCCAGATTTAAAAGTAATTGGGGATACTTCTTTGATCGATATGGAAACAACAGATATTGATTTTATTGAAAATTTTAAACTTTTGCGTCCTTACGCAAGAAAAGTGGAAAACATTCATATCTTAACACCACGTTATTTAAAAGACCAGAGTGCCTATATGGTAAAATAGTATGCTGGAAGCATTAAAAAAAGAAGATCTTGATGAAATCGTTGCAATTGATGCTATTTGTTTTCCTGCGCCATGGAGTAAGGAACAATATTTATATGAATTAGAAGAAAATGATTATGCCTTTATCTATGTGTTAAAAGAAGAAGGCAAAATTATTGGATTCATTGATTATTGGGTTACTTTTGATATTGCACAATTAGCGAAAATCGCTGTCTTACCGCAATATCGTGGCAAGCATCTAGCACATCTTTTAATGGATCAAATGATAGAAGATGTGGAAAGAATGCATTGTGAAACATTGTCACTAGAGGTTCGTGTCAGCAATATTGCGGCACAACGATTATATGAATCATACGATTTTATCAATGTAAATACGAGAAAAGGGTATTATCATGATAATGGGGAAGATGCCTATGTTTTGGTAAAGGCCTTGAAAGGAAGCTGTTTATGAAAGATACGTATATTCTTGCGATTGAATCCAGTTGTGATGAAACGGCAGTCGCAATCATAAAAAACGGAAAAGAAGTATTGGCAAACGTCGTCGCTACACAAATTGATGTACATAAAGATTTCGGTGGTGTCATTCCTGAAGTTGCAAGCCGTATCCATGTGGAAAATATTTCTATGGTCATTGAAGAAGCTTTGAAACAGGCAAATATGGAAGTAGAAGATATGGATGGTATTGCTGTGACACAGGGACCTGGTCTGGTGGGCAGCCTGCATGTAGGTGTACAAGCCGCTAAAACGCTGGCATGGGCTTTTAATAAACCTTTGATTCCTGTGCATCATATTGCTGGACATATCTACGCAAATCGTTTGATTGCGGATTTAAAATTTCCATTGCTAGCCCTTGTAGTATCTGGTGGACATACAGAATTAGTCTATATGAAAGATGAATGGAGCTTTGAGATTCTTGGTACGACCCAGGATGATGCGATTGGTGAAGCTGGAGATAAGGTTGGCCGTGTTCTTGGACTTCCATATCCTGGCGGTGTTTATGTGGATAAACTTGCGAAAGAAGGAAAGCCTGTTTATCAATTAGCAAAACCTAAGACCGAAAATGAACTTGATTTTTCATTTAGTGGTTTAAAGAGCAGTGTGTTACAGTTTATTGATCGATGCAAACGTAAAGGAGAAAGCTTTGTACCTGCAGACCTTGCGGCATCTTATCAGGAAACGGCTTTTGAGGCATTATTGCTGCGGGCAAGAAAAGCAATTGAACAATATCATCCAAAGCAGATGGTACTGGCTGGTGGTGTTGCGGCGAACTCTTGTCTGCGTGAAAAAGTCAGTGTGGATTTAACAAATCAATATCCGGATGTTGAGTTTATTATTCCACCACTTTCTTGTTGTACCGATAATGCGGCAATGATTGGTGTTGCCGGTACGGTGGCATACCTGCATGGCGAGCGTGGAGATTTTGATTTAACCGCAAATCCGGGAATGGAATTAGAGCGTTAAATTTTCAGACAGCAGCATTTGCTGTCTTTTTGTTAGCGTATAAGAATTTATGATATGGTTATTATAAAATATGTGAATGTTTTGCATGTTAAACTTATTAATTTATTCACAAATAGAAAAATTCGTGGTATACTAACTCATAGGTGATATACATGAGTGAAAAGAACGTACCAAAGGCAACGCTGCAACGATATCCTGTATATTTGAAGGCGCTGCGAAAATTACAAAGTTCCGGTGTGGAACGTATCATGTCTAAAGAGTTGGCGAGTGTTGTGAATATTGAGCCAACTACCATTCGTCGTGATTTCTCTTTCCTTGGCAATCTTGGAAAACAGGGCTATGGGTATGATGTCAACCGGCTGATTGAAATTTTTAATCAGGAACTAGGTATGGATTTTGATGAAAAGATCATACTGGTAGGTGCAGGCAACATGGGACGTGCATTGATGAAGTATAATAAATGGGATTATGTCGTTGGTGAAATTTCCTGTGCATTTGATATCAATCCAGATCGTCAGGGTGTTCGTTTTGGTATTCCTGTTTATGATATCAGTGAGCTGGAGCAACGGGTTCCTGATGGCTGTCGTATCGCTATTCTTGCGATCAGTGATAATATTCAACAGACCGTTGATCGTTTGATTGCCTGTGGCATCATTGGACTAATTGACTTTACACATGAACATATTCAGATTCCAAAGGGCGTTATATTAAAGAGTATTGATGTTGTAACGTCTATTCAGGAGCTGGTTTTTGAAACAAACAAACTAAATATCGGACATTTGTAAAAAAAGCTTGTAAAATGGAGGATACTTGTGGTATCATCTAAACAAGAGTTGAAATACAAGGAAACAGGACGAAATAAGATTGTTTCGAAAAAAGCGATTCTGCGGTTGGTGAAAGGCAGAACGAAAGGCTTATGGAGAACACCTGTGGAGTAGAATCGGAGAACTAAAGTAGACGATTTCGTCAGGCATACGTTACATGCTAAAAAGATGCTTTATGCTATGCATGAAGAATCAGGATGGCACCGCGCTAAAACAAGCGTTCCTGTGATGGGAACGTTTTTTTTATGATAAAAAGGAGGAAATAACATGTTTGAATTTATGACTATTCGCGAACTATATGAAATCGTATTAAGTGGATCTCATGTAGAACTAGACTCAATGGAATATGTACAGTTACAGGGATGGATCAGAACAAATCGCTGCAGTGGGAAATTAGGCTTCATTGAATTAAATGATGGTACGTATTTCCGCAATGCTCAGTTAGTGTATACACAAGATTTAAAAAACTTTAAAGAAGTGGAGAAATATCCTACAGGTGCAGCTTTAACTGTTACTGGTAAATTTGTGTTGACACCAGAAGGAAAACAACCATTTGAAATTCAGGTCACTGAAGTTATATTAGAAGGTGATTGTGATCGTGACTATCCTTTACAGAAGAAACGTCACAGCTTTGAATATATGCGTGAAATTGCACATCTTCGTCCTCGTGCAAACACATTCTATGCAGTATTTCGTTTGCGTTCTGTATTATCTATGGCTATTCATGAATTTTTCCAGAACCAAGGATTTGTGTATGTGCACACACCAGTAATTACTGGAAATGATGCAGAGGGAGCTGGTGAAACATTCACTGTTACAACACGTGAAGATACAAACTATGAAGAAGATTTCTTTGGAAAGCATGCTTCTTTAACTGTTTCTGGACAGCTGCATGTGGAAGCATTCGCTATGGCATTCCGTGATGTTTATACCTTTGGCCCTACTTTCCGTGCAGAAAACTCTAATACGACACGTCATGCTTCTGAATTCTGGATGATTGAACCTGAAATCGCATTTGCGGATTTAGATGATGATATGAATCTGATTGAAGATATGATTAAATATTGTATCCAGTATGTATTAGATAATGCACCTGAAGAAATGAAATTCTTTGAAAAGATGATTGATAAAGAATGTATTGATCGTATCACAAAGGTTATGAACAGCGAATTTAAACGCATGACATATACAGAAGCTATCGAAGAATTGAAGAAAGCTGATGTAAAATTTGAAAACAACAAAATCGAATGGGGCATGGATCTTCAGAGTGAACATGAACGTTACTTATGCGAAAAAGTTGTAAACGGTCCTGTATTCTTGATTGATTATCCTAAAGATATCAAAGCATTCTATATGCGTATGAATGAAGATGGTAAAACAGTGGCTGCTTGTGACTTGTTAGTACCAGGTGTAGGAGAACTTGTTGGTGGAAGCCAGAGAGAAGAACGCTATGATGTATTAGCTGAACGTATGAAAGAAATGGGTATGGAAAGTGATTCTTTACAATGGTACATGGATTTACGTCGCTTTGGTGGATGTAAACATGCAGGATTTGGTCTTGGCTTTGATCGTATGTTGATGTATCTGACTGGTATTTCAAACATTCGTGATGTTGAACCATTCCCACGTACACCAAGAAATTTATTATATTAAAAGAAAAACTGCTGGAAATTCAGCAGTTCTTTTATATTTGCCTGATAATCTGGTTCACTAGTTGACAACAGATGGTACTTCTTTGTGCGCTCATCACAGGACTTTCTAATAAACCCTTTGAGATACATTCATTTATATGGAGAACTTCATATTTCATTTCATAGCGGCATGGGTAGATGATACGCTTGATATGATCTTGCTGGATGATACGATATTCTCGTGCTTTCCAATATAAAGGAACTTCAATATAGCCATTTGTGAAATAAAAAATGGCTTGTTTTTTTGTGTCGCCTTTCATGGAAATCGTGCTGTTGATGAGTACATCATCCATAATCATAGAAATACTTACACGATTGCATGTGCCATTTTCTTCTTTCGTGCCTAATGCACTTACATGAATCGTATTTGGCTCTATCAAATAATCCAGCAACTCAATGGTATAATTGGCACTTCCATATACGACACCACCCTGCATTGGATCATGCATCCATGTGGCAGTTGGATTAGGAAAACTGGAAGATAAGGATACTTGATGTAAATCGCCCAGCTGTTTTGTTTTAATGATATGATAGATATCCTGCATCACAGGCAGAAACAAGCTTTTTTGTGCTTCCATCAGGAAACATCCTTGTTTTCTGGCGTAATAGAACAGATCTTTTCCATCTTCTGGATCTAAAGCAATAGGTTTTTCACATATAACATGTTTTTTATAGGATAAAGCTTTTTTGATTTCTTTTACATGATTCGCATTGTTATTGGAAATATATACGATATCCACATCAGGGTCTAGATATACTTCTTCATAAGATCCATATGCTTTTGGTATTGCATATTGCTTCGCTTTTTCTTGTGCTTTTATCAAACTTCGTGATGCGATTGCTTCAATGATATCCCCGTTTTCTAATATGCCATGGAGAAAACGATCTGTGATGCTGGCACAGGATATCAAACCATAGTGTAATTGCATAATCATCACCTCTTGGCTTTATTATAACGCAAGGAGAACCATGCGTATAGGAGGATTTTTGTAATATTTCCTGGGAAAATTACTGAAAGTCTTTCAAAATTGTGATATTTTATGAAAATGATTGTGAACTCGACTATTTTCCTCTATAATATAACCTGGTGATTAATGTGAAAGAATATATATTAAAAGAAAAAGAAGACGGCACAAAGATAACAGTACGCCAGCTTCAATTAGTACTGTTACAGATGCTGAAGGATATAGATGAAGTATGTCAAAAAAATGATATTCCTTATTGGATGACAGGAGGAAGTGCTCTTGGCGCCGTTCGTCATAAAGGATTTATTCCATGGGATGATGATGCGGATATTGGTATGATGAGAGAAGATTATGAACGCTTCCTGAAAGTTGTGAATCAGCTTGGAGATAAATATGTAATCCAAAGTTTTGAATCACACAAGGAATATAACGTATTGATTCCGCCTATGAAGATTCGATTGAAAGGTACATATTGTAGAGAAGCAAATTTCCTTTTGAAAAATAAATGTAAAGACAGTGATGGAATTTTTATTGATGTCTTTATTATTGATCACGTAAGTGAAAATCAGACGAAGGATGTTTTCTGGAGATGTCGTAATGGGTTGTTAATGGTATTGATTGCCTTTTTTGAAAACCTGCATATCAATCCTTATCTGTTGAAAAAACGTTTTGTACGCAATGCGAAGAAATATGGAGAAATCAATAAAAACAGTCCAATGGTTGGCTATGATCTGACATGGACCTTTAATTCTTTTTTCCATCCGGTAACTTATCCATATGACAGTATTTTTCCTGTTCAGTATGTGGAATTTGAAGATACAAAACTGCCCATTCCAAAGAATGCGGACTATATGTTGAATGCAGAGGTTGGCGCAAATTATATGAGTTTTCCACCAGAGAAAGCACAAGCACCAAAGCATATCAAAGATATTGAATTATAAAGGAGGACGAAACGATGGCATATGCACCAAGACAAAGAAAATACCGTATAAAATTAAAAATACTGATTCCACTGTTATTGCTGATTGCTCTTGTGATTTATGCCGGTGTTTCTGTCTTTTTAGTAAAAGAAGAAAAAAAGACCTCTTTTACGGTATGTGGTTTTACACCGGAGAAAACGGTATCTGTTTTAAATAAAAAAAGTGCCGAAATCATGAGTGTATCGGATTATCTATATTATGGAGAATCCTTAAATCTTTTTGATCAAAGCTATTCTCCACTTCATAAAGATACGATGGCTAGTAAATCTGTGGTTCTGCATAATGTATGTGATGATAGTGAAGTGACAATGTCCATGGGGAATACAGTGGATCAGAAAATTGTCTTACAAAACATCAAAGATGGATTTTATGAAGTCAATGTGATTGATAATATGATAAAAAAACGTGTTGTATTTGCCAATCCTGTGGAAAGCAATACCTTTACCACCGCAAAAAGAAATGGCAAGGTACAAAATGTCAGTATTATCGCAGATAAGGATCTTTTAAAAGATCAGAATATCATAATGGATCAAAACTATATGTTTTTAAATATCACTAGTAAAGAAGCAGATGATGATCAAATCGATGTTTTGATAGATCCTTATGGAATGAATGTCGATGTACAAAATGTTCCAGACAAAGGAAATGAAGCCAATGGTCTGGTGGAAAATGATGAAATGTATGATGCGGCAGTAATTATGAAAAAAGAACTTGAAAGTTATGGTCTGCGTGTAGAAATCACAAAGGATAGTAAAGATCAGGTCATTGAAACATATGGAGAGGATGGTCGTCTTTCAAAAGGATATAAGAAACAGGCAAAATATTATCTTTTCCTGCGGTTCAATGCAAATCCATCAAGTGAAGCCAATGGTATGGAAATTTGGCATTCATCCTATAGCAGCGCTACACTTGCCCGTAATATGATGTATTATATGGAAAAAGACAAGGTAGTGAAAGCTGGCTCCTTGTATTATACCAATCCTAGCTGGCCTGGAATCGTCACAACAAGCTTGACCCAAGGACGTTTGGATAATGAAACGATTTATGATTTAAACCTGCAGTTAAGGGAAAGTGGAGGTCGTGCCACACTTGCTGGGCGATATTCACAAACGAGTGCAGAAGCCAACAAGAGCTTTAAAGATGCCAATGGCATGCAGGGTGTAGAGCTTGATTTCGCATATATCACAAATGAGGAAGATGCCGCAAATTGGAAGAAAAATAAAGAGAAAATAGTAAAATCATGTGCAAAAGCATTTGCATTAAGTATTAATGTACTTGAAGGATAAAATTAATAAAGAGATAGATAGGTGATGATTATGAAGTATCAGATTCATAAGGGAACAAAACAATTCGGTGCGGATGTCATCTTTGAAGATATTCAATTTGAAATCCGTAATACGGAAAAAATCGCAATTGTCGGAAGAAACGGATGTGGAAAAACCACACTATTGAAAGTGATTGCGGATATAGAGCATTTGGATAAAGGAGAAATTCATGCAGAGAGTGCCTTAACCATTGGGTATCTTGCACAGACGACCTTTTCTAATGAGAATGCCCTTGTGGAAGATGAATTAGAACATGCATTTGATAAAGTAAAAGAGCTTGGAAAACAATTAGAGCTTGCGACTACACAGATGAGTGAGGATCCAAGTGAAGAAAATATGAATCGTTTTGCGAATCTACAACAGCGTTTTGAAGAAATGGGAGGTTATACCTATCATTCAGAACTGATGACGATTTTCACAAAATTTGGTTTTCAGGAAGAAGATTTAAAACGAAGCATAGCAACTTTTAGTGGTGGTCAGAAAACAAGACTTGCTTTTGTGAAACTGCTGCTTAGCAAACCTGATGTATTGTTGTTAGATGAGCCAACAAACCATTTAGATATTGATACGATTGAATGGCTGGAAGGCTATGTAAAACGTTATCCTAAAGCAGTTGTACTGGTATCTCATGACCGTATGTTTTTGGATGATGTCGTTGATGTTGTTTATGAAATTGAATATGGTGTCATGCGTCGTTACCCAGGCAATTATACCAATTATGTCAATGCCAAAAAAAGTGATTTGGAACAGCAGAAAAGTGCTTATGTCCGCCAGCAAAAAGAAATTCAACGTATGGAAGAACTGATTGAAAAGTTCCGTTATAAAAAGAATAAAGCAGCATTTGCGCAAAGTAAAATCAAATATTTAGACCGTATGGATCGTATCGAAGACCCAAAAAGCGATGAAAAAACGTTTAAGGCTCGTTTTACGCCAAATGTTCGTGGTGGAAAACGAGTATTGGAAGTCAAAGATTTAACCATTGGCTATGATCATCCTTTATGTACGGTCAATTTAGAAGTTATGCAAGGGCAAAAAGTTGCCATCATTGGACCGAATGGAAAAGGAAAATCAACCTTGATGAAAACCCTGATGCAGCAGATACCACCTTTATCTGGTGGCTTCTTACTAGGTCATCAAATTGAAATTGGCTATTTTGATCAGGAGCTTGCCCAGTTTGATACGACTAATACCGTCATAGAAGAAGTATGGAAAGACTTCCCAGATTTAAATCGTACAGAAATCCGTACAGCGCTTGGCTGTTTCTTATTTAGCGGTGATGATGTGTTTAAAACCGTTGATTGTTTATCTGGTGGAGAAAAAGTGCGTTTAAGCTTTGTGAAACTGATGTTATCTCATCCTAATTTTCTTATGATGGATGAGCCGACTAATCACTTGGATCTGATTGGCAAAGAAGCTTTGGAGGATTCCTTAAGTGAATATGAAGGCACCATGCTGTTTGTCAGCCATGACCGATATTTTATCAGTAAACTAGCTACTGCTATTCTTGTGATTGATGATGGAAAAGCAACTTACTATCCATTAACATACAATGAATATATGCACAAAGAACCAATTCAGGTGGTAAGTGCCAAAGAAGTCAAGGTAGAAGAAAAGCCAAAACGCCAAATCAATTATGGAAAAGAAATCAGTAAGCTGGAAAAGAAAATCGAAGTCAAAGAAAAAGAATTGGAAGATTTAAGAGAATTACGTTTTGATCCAGAATATTATCATGATGTAAAGAAGATGGATGCTTTAGATGCCCAAATCGATGATGTTCATAATGAGATTGAACATTTGATGGAGCAATGGGAAGAATATAGTGAGCTTATGGGATAAAGAAAAAACGATGAATTTCATCGTTTTTTTATGCTTCTTTGGGCGTAATTACAGCTGATACACGCAACCAATATATAAAATAATGTAACATATAATGGATAAAAGGTAGCCTGTTCTTTAATGAAAAAAGCACTGTGAAATAAAGCAATCAAACTGTACCCATCTAAAAAATGAAAGCCTATGAAATACAAGATCAAAGGAAAAATTACAGTCAGTGTAAAAAAGAAAATGACATAAATTTGTTGTTTTAATTTTACGGATAAGCCGAATATGATGCAGACAGCACTCTCTATGGCAATCAATTTACAACACCACATGATTATTAAAAACTGTAATATGCTCATACCTTCTGGCAATGTAGAAAAATATGTGAAAGAAGTAATTGAGGCTTGTATGTTTGATAGACCATACATTTCATACACATGATAAAAATCAAAAGAAAATGCTAATAGTGTAAAAATCAGGCCACATATAAGTGCAATACTTAGCTTCACTTTAAATAAATGATACCTTCCTTTACTTGTCGTGTAAATCAACTGGTCATGATGTTGATGATATTCATAGCATTCAAAATTAGATAGCATCAAAATAAGAAAAGTTAAAGCCAATATGGCCGGGATGGCATTGGCATGATCTTGAAAGAACAGGTATTCATATCCAAAAGGAACCATCATCCGACGATTTTTACCTTCTTTCACATATTGATATTGCGCTTTTATATTCGCAAATGTTTCTTCACCATATAACTGTTGTGTGAGTGGTTCTATCATCTTTTGTAATTCTTGTTTTGAAATTTTATGCATATCATATTGTTTTTGCAGCTCATTTATTTGATGATGCAGCTGCTCATAATATACATCCTGTTTATTTATAAACGCATCTTTTTGTTGGCTAGGTAATCCAGATAATTCTTTCATATAGGAAATCCACTGACGCTGATCTTGTGATATATATGTTTGATGACTTGTAAACGTATATCCCTGAAGTATGAAAAATAAAATTAGAAAAATGATTCCTTTTTGTACCCATAATAGTTTGTAACATTCCTGTTTCCATAAAGATAAAGCAAATGTATGATGGCTTAACAAATTCAAATTATCATTTGTCGATAACACAAGATTTCTTTTCTTTGTATAAGCAAGAACGCATGCGATAAATCCCAAACACAATAATGTAATCATGCATATAAATGATAGGAATTGTAAAGACAGTGGATATTGAAAAATATTCAGATTGCGGTATATTTGATACAAGTTGTCTGTTTCAAGGAAATTGAAAACATTTAGATATTTTAATAACTGCCATCTGGTATTTGCTGGAATATATTGATAGCATACACCTTCTATACCAAGAAAAACCAAAATGATTGTAAAACAGCTCAGGCGATGTGAGGATAAAACGGCAATCATTAACATGAAAAAGCCAATCATGGATGCAACCAGCCATTTCGTTGTGAAAAAGAGAAAGAAAAACTGTTTGATTGTGATAGAAAGTGTACTTTGTGAATAAGAAGCCAAAGATATCAAACTGGCATTTAGATTTCCAAGTCCACAAAAAATCTGCATGTATATAAGATTAGACAGATACATCATACTTGAAAAACATAAAATGGATATACTCATGATTATGCATTTTGAAATAATTGTTTCCAGATATCCTCGTTTGGTTGTTTTTACGATAGAAAATAGATGCCGGCTTTTTTCTTCCATAATCATAGAAGATGCAATGACCATCATCATAATCAAAATCAATATATCGGTAATTGGTGCGTGTGTTGCATCTTTTATTCCTTTTTCCAGTTGATAGGTGATAATACAATCAGACATCTTTTCAAAATCATGGGAAGTCTTTATGATATTTCTGGCAGAAAAACTATCTTTTTGTGAAAAAATTGATATGGAGGATATCGCATCAGCTTTTTGTCTGATATCTTGAAGCTGTGCTTTATAGTGGTATAAAGTATCCATCTCCTTGCGTATGGTATGCATAAATTCAGCTTCCAGTTCTAATGAATCCGTGAAATATGGGGTATATTGTAAAAAGTCATTTCCATATGTTTTTTCAATATCTGGATATTGGCTCTGTAAAACAGCGAGTTGATTTGTTTCTTTATGCTGCTTTAATGACTGCATTTGTGAAAGTATTTCAAATGCTTGGATTTGATCATCATAATTACATATATATGTATAACGTTTTTCATTAGGCAACGTATTTAATTTTACCTGTAAGGTTTGATACGCATGTAAAGGTATATTTTGACTTTGTTCAAGATAGGCGAATATTCCTAGATTCATACAGAAAATGATTATCATCAGTGCAATAAAATTAGGTTTATGCCATAATTTATAAGCCTCCATTTTTAATATGGAAATCATAGCGTTTCTTCCTCTTTGAACAAACTTAGATATACGTCTTCTAAAGATTCAGCATGGGGATGCTCTTGTATCAGTGTATCCACGCTGCCTTGGGCAATGATATTTCCTTTTTTCAAAAAGATGACTTCTTTTGCAATACTTTCCACATCATTTACTACATGTGTTGCAATCAGTAAGATATGATCTTTTGCAAGTGCAGCAAAAACGTTTCGTAAAGATACACGTTCTTTTGGATCAAGACCAGCGGTAGGTTCATCAAAAAGTAATAATGCTGGATGTCCCAATAAGGCCTGTGCCACTAACATACGTTGTTTCATACCACCAGAATAAGCTTTACATTTTTTCCATAACTCATTCTCCATATTGACCAAACGCGCAACTCTTTCCACTTCAGATGCTATCTCTTTTCTTGGAATATTTTTCAAAAGCGCCATATAGGTTAAAAAGCGTTTTCCACTAAATTCATCATATAATCCCTGTTGTTGAGGCGCATAGCCAAGAATATCAAAATAGCTTTTATTCAGTTGATAAATGTTTTGATGCTTCCATAATATTTCACCTTCATCCATTTTCAATTGATCACATAAGATATTCATTAATGTTGATTTACCAGCACCATTTGGACCAAGCAGGGCATAAATTCCTTCATCTAATGTCAGATTGATGTTTGAAAGTGCAATGGTATTATGATAAGCTTTTCTTACGTTTTTAATTTCAAGCATATATTTCTCCTTATTGTGTACTGATGGTATCAAAGGTTTCAAACTGATCTTTATTTGCCCAAAAATCATCTTTTGATATACTTCCATAATAGGCTTTATCTAGTGTATATTGATCAGTACCTGCCCAGGTTTTTTCTGCGTGCTGGTCATGATCATAATATACGAAGAAGGCGTCTTTGGTTTCACCAAGTATGTCCATAGGCTCATTTGGCTGATGTTTCATCAAGGTCAATGGAGTAAGTTTTTTATCATTGAGTGATAACGTATAGGAAGTAATATATTCTTGGGCATCATTCCATGCCTGAATGATCGCCTTACCATCCCATATCTCTGAAAGAATATATTGATAATCATTTGGCATCTGCGCAATGATTTGATCTTTTGCGTCCTTTAAGGAAACTTCATGTATGGCATTATCAAGATCATAATACAAGTTATCTTGATAAGATAAACAAGATGATTTTGTATTAACTGGAATATATTCATCCATTTTCTGTTCATCGATATGATAACTTGTAAAATTTAATTTTGCATTTCTTGCGACTGTTTCATATTCATCAAATTTTTTCTCCTGTAACAGTTTGTTGATATCTTTTTGATATATATTTTTGGATAGAAGGATATCTCGTTTGTTAACACCTTGAATTTTCATATCATGAAAGTCCATGATGGTTTCTTGTTCACCATTTGTTAGATCAATTCGATATAATTTGGAATCTACTGTGTAATTCATATGGGTATTTTCATTCTTAGAGATAATATCTTCTTTGGCTAAAGGAAGATATACATAACGTTCATCTGTTATGACACGATTATCATCAAATGAATATCCTTCAGGTAATGTACAAAGCGTTTTTTTGTTTTTTCCATCAAGATCCATTTGTATAATAGAACCAGTCTGTGAACTGGATTCTACTGTTAAATCATTTCCAATTACCATACCGCCTGTACTCATATGAATTTGATATATATGCTGATCATGAAGGAAAACATAATCATTCATGGAATCTTTCACAAAGGATGTACAACTATCATCTATATGTTTACATTGTGGTTGATCACATAAAAAAATCTCTTTTTTGGATGCATAATCATAATAATAAATATTTGCATAGGTTATATGATCAACATCTCTTAAAGCGATATGATATAATCCTTTCTCATTTCCATCCCCACGATATAAATATTTCATTTGCAATGCCTCTTTTGGTGTTTCTTCTTTTTGTTCATTTGGCTTCGCTGTTGGCGTTGTTGTGTTACTTTGGCATGCAGATAATACAACGCTCATTAATAAAATCATGCCTGTTTTAAATCTTTTCATTTTCTTCACCTCAAGCTCATCCTAACAATGACATGTATCAAATTTGTATCAAAAAAGAAACAGCCTGCACTGTTTCTTACTGCATAATGATTGCATTATATATTTTAGAATGTTGACCAATCGGACAGATTCCCACATTTAATTCATACTGTGGTTCTCCTACTTGTGACATATCACAATAAACCTGAATTTTCGCAGAATAGGATTCATACCCATAAGCAGTATATTGCCAGTCATCTAAATCCTCCAAGCCTAAATATTGAATATATGCCCATGCAATTGCTTTTAATTCCTCAGAGGTTTTTGGAGTCATTGTGCGATAAATCGATAGTTTACTTATTTTATGAACATCTTTTAATAAAATAAAATTAGCACTCTCACTACCATCTTTTCTGATTTCATAAATTTGGGATAAAGGAAAGACATTTTGATTTTTCTTGAACCGAGTATTTAGATATCCAAAATTTAATGAAAAATGTTGATCACTTAGCTGCAATTCTTCAGGCTTTAAAACTTTATATGTTAATAATGCGTTGATTTCTTCCTCATAGATTTTTTTCATATCTATTAGTTTTTCTTGAATATCCTTATCATAAACAGAGATATCTGTATAATCATAATTAAAATAATCATTATCTACAGAACTATAAAATTCATTATAGATAGAAGCTATAATCGGATGTTTTTTCAATACGATATCATCAATGGATGTATGTGGCATTGCATAGCTTTTTGTTTGATCCATATAGTCCTGGACTTGAAATAACAATAAGGGACAAAGGATGGTAAGCACCATCACAAGGAAGCATACAATTTTAATTTTCATGAGGTATCACCTCCAGCATAAAACTAAGTGTTGTTCCTTTATCAGGAATCGACTTTATATCCAGATGACTATGATGAATATCAAGAATGCGTTTCACAATACTTAAACCTAGTCCTGCACCACCCTGTTTTCTGGTTCTAGATTTATCTGCCATATAAAATGGCTCTAATGCCATTTCTACATCTTTTTCATTCATACCAATGCCTTCATCAATAATCGAAAATTGATACATCCTTTCATAAACCACGCCTTTGATCAGCACTAGTTGTCTATCTGATGAGGCTTTGATGGCATTATCTATCAGATTACGCAACATGGTAAACAATAATTCTTGATTGGATAAGACAACTGCAGATGCGCAGATAAATTCTAAACGGCAGGAGCAGTTAGTGCCTTGATAGTATTTTTTTAAAGCAGTGATGATATCATCCACACATACATTACATAATGCTGGTGTATTTTCATTCAACGATAAAAGATCCATCATGGTATGTGATAAACTATTCAGACGTTTTCCTTCCGTATAAATATAGTCGGCAGCCTTTCTTCTGGTTTCCACATCACAATCGTATGTTCTTAACATATCCGCAAATCCTAAGATTGCCGTCATTGGCGTCTTGATTTCATGGGAGAAGCTGCCCATAAAGGCTTCTTTAGCTTCTGCCTGTTGTTTTAATTGTGTCATGTTGGCTTCAATGGCATCTGCCATATGATCAAAGCTTTTACTTAGTTCACCAACTTCATCATCACTTTGAATATTAGTACGCTCCTTATAATTTCCCAAGGCGATATGCTGGCTTGTTTCATTCAGCTTTTGAATCGGTTTGATCAGATAGTGGCTAATATATTGTAATAATAAATAAGAAAACAGTAAAATACAGGCATCAATGATCAAGAAACTTTGAAACTGGCGCGTACGTTCCTGATAAACATCCTCTATATTATAAGCCGCACTAATATACCAGTGAAGATTGCCGGCAGTTAACTTTGAGGTGAAAATACTATATGCTGCTGTATTTGTATCCAGGATATAATATGTATCAAATGCATCTTTTTTCAACTTTTTATAAAGCACAGACGACATGTCAGAATAAATCACATCTCCATGTTCATCATATAGTACGTATCCTTCATTTTGACGATTTTTCATACTGTTGTTTTGTTGCAGGTAATACTTAAAACGCTCATTCATTTTATCTGAATCATTTCCCTTATCTGTTAAATGATCTAAACTGTCCTGTACCAGTTTTGATTCTAATGCATTTACTTCGATTTCATGGGCTGAAAGCTTTTGTTTTAAGGTTTCATCCAGCAGATGTCTCTGATTTTGATATAGCATGATCGTAGAACCAAGAGAAAAGACGATGGCAATGGTAGTAATACAGCTAAAAACAATTTTAGAAGAAAGCTTCATTACTTCACCTCCAGTAGATAACCGATTTTATATACCGTTTGAATATAATTATGCCAGTTTAGTTTCTTACGCAGTCGTTGAATATGTAAATCTAGTGTCCTGGTTTCCTCCACGCCTTCCTGTTCCCAAACCTTTTCATAAAGGGTTTCTCGATATAAAGCAATATTACGGTTCTGTACAAGATATAATAATAAATCATATTCTTTATTTGTTAAAGAGATGACTTTGCCATTTTGTTTGACAACATGGGATGATGTATAGATTACAATATCCAACACATGAATTTCTTCCAATCCTTTATGATATCTTCTTAGTACACTTTCTACACGTGCCAATAATTCATCAATAGCAAAGGGTTTTACCAGATAATCATCAGCCCCCATATGAAGCCCTTTTACTTTATCTTTTACACAGCCTTTGGCTGTAATGAAAATCACAGGAATTTTAAGAGGCTCCACATAGCTCATAAATTCATAACCATCAACTTTTGGCAGCATAATATCTAAAAGAATCAGATCAAAAGAGTGTTGCTCCACAAGATCAGCAGCAATCTCACCATCTTGTGCATAGGTGCAGGTATAGCCTGCTCTGGTTAAATTTAAAATCATCAAATCCGCAATTGCGCGTTCATCTTCTACGATTAATATTTTCATGTTTATCACCCTGTCATAGTATTTACGATGAATGTATCAAAGTTGTATCATTTCTATTTTACCATGATATGTGTATAAAAACACAAAAGGCGTGCATCTTAACAACAGGTGATAAGATGAACTATCAAAATAAAATACAAATGATCAATGAACAAATGCATATCAAAGAAAACTTTGATATCGTCAGAAAACCATTAAAGGTACAAGATACTTCTATGAGTTTATACTTTGTGGATGGATTTGCGAAAGATGAAATTCTAGAAAAGATGATGGAGTTTTTATTAAAGGCAGATATCAAAGATACCATACAAAAAGAAAGTGTACAAAGCTTCTGCGACCGCTTTTTATCCTACTTGGAAGTGGATGTACAACCTGATATGAAAACATGTATTACAGCTGTATTGAGTGGTTCCATTTTACTTGTTGTGGAAGGTTATGAAGAAGGAATCATCATTGATGCCAGAACGTATCCAACCCGCAGTATGCAGGAACCGGAAGAAGATAAAGTATTAAGGGGTAGCCGGGATGGGTTTGTGGAAACCCTGATATTTAATACTGCACTTATCAGACGAAGAATAAGGGATACTCGTTTACATATGGAATATACAAGTGTGGGAAGTGAAAGTAAAACAGATATTGTTTTATGTTATATGGAGCATCTGGTGGATCAAAAGATGTTAGCAGATATCCGTGAAAAATTAGCCAATATTCATGTAGAAGCTTTAACCATGGCACAGGAAAGCATTGCGGAAGCACTTGTTCCTCATAAATGGCTGAATCCTTTTCCAAAAGTACGATACACAGAACGCCCAGATGCTGCCAGCTCCAATATTCTGGAAGGAAAAATCGTTTTAATGATTGATAACAGTCCAAGTGTACTGCTGCTTCCAACCAGTTTCTTTGATTTTATCCAAGAAGCACAGGACTATTACTTACCGCCAGTGACTGGAAGTTATATGCGCATCATACGTATTCTGGTCTTTTTATTGACCCTGTTTGTGACACCTATCTGGTATTATTTCAACTGCAATCCAGATCTATGTCCTGCATGGTTTCGCTTTACACTCATTCAGGATACCATGAATCTGCCTGTAATCGTGCAGATGCTGGTGTTGGAATTTGGTATCACCGCTTTAAAAATGGCAAGCTTAAATACACCAAGCTCCCTTAACAGCTCCTTTAGTATTATCGGTGCATTGATCTTAGGTGATTTTGCGATAGACTCTGGCTGGTTGGCACCAGAAATCATTTTATATATGGCGTTTGTGGCGCTTGCTAACTTTACCCAGCCCAGTGTGGAATTAGGCTATGCTATCAAATTTATGCGTATCTTAATGTTACTATGTATCGCAATTGTACCACGTTTTGGATTATGGATTGGATTGATAGTTGTCCTCATTATTTTATGCAGTACTAAAACAATCACAAATACATCCTATCTGTATCCTTTGATTCCTTTTCATCCACATGATTTTAAGATGATTTTTGCGAGAAAGAAATTACGCAGTCGATATAAAAAGTAAGAAGAAATAATATTGACATTTGTTCGTTGCATATCTATAATATATTTACATAAGTTCGATGTATAACGAACAACTGTTGAGGGATAGATATATGAAAATAATGATGTATGCAATGAGAAAAACATTTCGTGCTATGATGAAATGGAAAAAAAGCTTGTTTATAATGATATTTTTTATGTGGGTAAGTGGTGTGCTTACTCCTTTTCTTCAGGTTTTGATGCCTAGTTTTTTATTATATCTAATAGAAACAGAAAGCTCTATTATCATGTTGCTATGGTTCGCATTACTATTTGGTCTTGTGACAGCATTTTTAGATAGTGTTTCCACATACTTAACACAGTTATATGATCCTAAGATGTATATTGTAAAATGTAAGCTGACGTTGGCTCTTTATGATAAAGCGATGAATACTCCTTATGCGCAAATGGAAGATATGGGATATCGGCAAAAATTAAATCGTGCGCAGAAAAATGGGATAGAATCAAATAATGTGGGCTTTGAATGTTTTATAAGAAATTTGATATTTCTATCAATTGCATTAACAGGATTTATATTATATGCTGCAGTATTTGGTTCTATTCAGATATGGCTGTGTTTTGTGGTGGTTTTATTATCTGTTTTCAGTATTTTTTTGATTAGCCGTGCACAAGCATATGAACATCAAAAGAAAAGTGAATATGCTATTGCCGATCAACAATTACAGTATTATCACCATAATGTAAAACTTCCTAAAAATGGTAAAGATATTCGGATTTTCCATATGCAGGATTATTTGATTCATAGAATAAAGAAATATCAGATAAAACGAATTCGTACCTTAAGTGATGTAGAACGAAAATATTTATATGCAAAACTTGGCACAACATTGTTATCTACAATACGCACGTTATTGGTATTTGGATATTTTATTTATCAGTTAATGCATGGTATGAGTATCTCAGCTTTTGTATTCTACACAAGTGCAGCTACAGCATTCTCTGGATGGATCAATCAAATTGTATCTTATTATAATGAAACCAAACGAGGAGCATTAGGAATTATTGATTATGAAGATTTTATGAATGAAGTGATACAAGATGACGAACAATGTATGAGTTTACCACAAGATGATTTAGAAATATGTTTTGATCACGTATATTTTTGTTATCCCGGGGCTAAAAAAGACACATTAAAAGATGTCAGTTTTACTGTCCATAAGAAAGAAAAAATTGGTTTAGTTGGCAGTAATGGAGCAGGTAAGACAACTTTAATGAAGTTACTATGTGGATTATATACACCAACGAAAGGACATATCTATATCAATGGAATCGATATACGTTATATCAAAAAAGAAGATTTATATTCTCATATCGCAGCAATCTTTCAAGATTCCAGTGTTATGGCATATTCTTTTAAAAAGAATGTGGCGTGTCTTCCCAAAAAACAAATTCAAATAGATAAAGTATTCGCATGTCTTGAAAAATGTGGATTAAAAGATAAAGTGGAAGCTTGTCTTCAAAAGGAAAATACGTATGTATCAAATATAATAAGTGAAGAAGGTACGATGTTAAGTGGTGGAGAACAGCAAAAATTAATGATGGCAAGAGCTCTGTATAAGGAAGCTAAAATATTAGTATTGGATGAGCCAAGCGCTGCTTTAGATGCACTTGCAGAAGCCTCACTATATGAAACGTATGAACAGGCAGCAAAAGAATGTACTTCAATTTTTATTTCTCATCGATTAGCTTCAACAAGGTTTGCAAATCGTATTTTATTGTTTGATGATGGAATTTTAAAAGAAGAAGGCAGGCATGAAGAATTACTTCAGAAGGATGGCTTATATAAAAAGATGTTTGATGCACAGGCCAGCTATTATCAAAAGGAGGAAAAGGAAGATGAAAGAACATATTAGAAGTATCATGACCATTTTAAAATTGATACATCAACAGCGTCCTTATACCTTATTACTTGGATTATCCTCTTCTTTTTTCAAATCTTTAGTAGCATATATACCTTTATGGTTTACATCATGGATAATCAATGTATTTACAGTACATGGTGTAAGTCAACAGCTGTGGGAACTTGTGTTCGTGTTAGCTGTTAGTATACTATGTTGTGAAGGTTTGCAATATATATTAGAATTTCGTCTGCATATTGCTGTAAAAGAACTTGAATTGCAATTAGAAAAAAATATTAGTGAGAAGGTTATGTATTTAGCCTATGATCGATTAGAAGATAAAGATAGTTTAGATATGATTGAAAGGGCAAAAGATGGATTATCACAAAGTGGTGGTGTCATTGCCATGATGTCACAATTTTCATCTTTGCTGGAAACTTTATTTACAATTATAATGTCATTGGCTTTGTTACTATATCTATTACAATGTCATAGTTCTAACATAAGTGGTATCTTTGCTTTCTTTGATTCTATATGGGCTGGGGCAATTATATTATTGATGTTGCTTGGTTATATTTGCTTTGGAAATTATCTATCTCGGAGTTTTGAAAAGGCTGGTCAAACATTTTTTGTTCAAAATACGAAATTAAGTCGTGAAAATGATTATTATTGCAATGAGGTTGCATTGAATTCAGCTATGGCAAAAGATATTCGTATTTTTCAAATGCAAGAAGCGGTTTTAGAAGAGATGGAACAACGTCAAAAGAAATCCTTAAAATACTTTACGATTTTTATTAAGCGCATTGCAGGATTGTTTACGGAAAGTGTTTTCTTTGGAAATATGATCAACACAATCTTTTATATGCTTATTATCATAAAGGTTTATTTTCATTCCATACCCATTGGCGATTTTGTAACATATGCAGGATCTATGGCAAAATTAAATAATGCAATTTCAACTTTTCCCATTATATATACAGATTTACACATGAAGGTTATCTATATGATGTATTATGATGAATTCTTAAAGTTGCCAGATCAAAGGATGCAGGATAAAAAGGCGATTCAATTAAATGAAGAATCCATTATTACATTTAATCACGTAAGCTATCGCTATCCACATAGTGAATCTGATATTTTAAAGGATATCAGCTTTACACTACAACCAAGAAAGAAAACAGCAATTGTAGGACAAAATGGTGCTGGCAAGACAACCTTAATCAAATTGCTATGTGGGCTATATAAACCAACAAGCGGGCAGATTCTGATTGATGGAACACCTGTTAATAGTTCTCAATTATCAGCCTTGCAAAATAATTTTGGCGTTGTATTTCAAGATTTTACACTATTTGATGGAATGTTAAAAGATATCATCACAAATCAAACAGCAGAAAATGAAGAGAAAATTCTTGCCGTTTTAAAACAAAGCGGTTTTGAAAAAAGTTTTCAAAAACTATCAGTTGGAATATATACAAACATTGGAATTCAGGAAAATGGTGTGCAACTATCAGGTGGAGAAGCACAAAAGGTAGCAATTGCTAGAGCACTTTATGCAAATCGCCCATGGGTTATTTTAGATGAACCAACAGCAGCTTTAGACCCTCTTTCAGAAATTGAAATCTATACACATTTGAATGATTTGATAAAGGACAAGTCCGCAATTTATATTTCCCATAGAATGAGCAGTTGTCAGTTTTGTGACGACATTATTGTATTAGATAAGGGGAAAATCATACAAAGAGGAACTCATGAAATGTTATATAAAGAGCAGGGGTTATATCAGAAATTATGGAATGCTCAAGCAGACTACTTTAAATAAGCGAATCAGAATGATTAAAAATAAAGTTAAACTAGGAGGATATAAAAAATGAATGAGGTAACCATCGCTTCACCTAATCTGTTTTATGAAAGTCTGTCATTTTTAGAACGTGCGTATCATAAAGAAATAGAGTATGATGGAAATGATTATGAACAATTGTATAAGAGTTTATCAGCGAAGCAATTATTTGATGAAAGAAAACTGCATCGTAAAATAAAAGCTGCCAAAGCATTACAAAAAAAAGTGTGTAAATCAGTAAATCTTACACAGGAAGAGATACAGTTATATTTCAGTAGTGAAGGAGGGGGAACACGTAGCATTGCCAAGGCCCTGGCAGCTGCATATATAGATTATCAATGTACAGATCTAGAATATATGAAAAAACAAGCATACGCATTATGTGATACATATGGCTATTCATTATTCTTGTTTGCATTTTGTAAAGAGGATATGCTGGAACAGGAAGAAATAGAAAATAAAGATGTTAATTTTATGACATTTTTAAAACAAAAAAAAGATATCAGTGATAGCGATAAATGGAAGTTGGCGATGATATGTCAAGATATTAAAGGATATCTACGCACCTTATTTGATTTATTGGAACCAGCTGTTCATATGATGGAAAAAGAAATCCAACTATATACTTCCCTCATAATAGATTTTCAAGCATATTTACAAACAATAGTTGATAAAGAAATGGAAGCAGGCAAAGAGATTTCTATCCAAAGTTTTTGTGATGATGCATTCATGGATAAAGAAAGTATTGATAAAAAAATTATAATTTCGCCATCGATTGCAGAATTAAATGCGATTACTTGGGTAAAAAATAATAAAATAGATCAGGACTCCTGTATTTATTTTATCGGAATACTGATGGATGACTCATATCATCGGGAAAACCATGTATTATCAAGAGAAGCATTGCTTCAAAATCTCAAATTACTATCTGATCATAGTAAATTTGAAATATTAAAGTTATTACGTCATAAATCAATGTATGGTCAGGAGATTTGTGAACAGTTAAATTTATCTAAAGCAACTATTTCGCATCACATGGCAGCATTGAGTAGCGCAAATTTCATTACAATACGAGAAGAAAAGAATAGATTATATTATGATATAAATGAAACCTTTATCAATGATTTGTTACAGCATTTGTCAAAAGAACTTCTTTGAAATTCATACGAAAAAGACTATATCTGACTAATTATCAGATATAGCTTTTTTATGAAGCCGTTGTGCCATCTTCACAGATAACATCGTTTTTTTAGAGATTTCTTCAAAAGTCATTCCCTGATCATAAAAACGTTTTACTACTGCACTTAATGGTTCAGAAACTTCAATAATATGAAAATCAGGATCATAAAAGCGAAGTCCTCTTTGGCCCCATGCATGTTCTTTGATACCATGTACATATACAATATCATTACGAGCATCTAAAAGTTTCACAAATTCATCCAAATCTTCAGTTTCAAAATACAATTCATGATCATTTCCTTTATAAATGATGTGATCATTTGTTTTTTGAATAAAATCTTTCCAACTATCCTTTGTTTGAAAAGAAATACCACCTGTCATTACAAAATTCGCATTAAAATCTTGAATTACCCGCAGACCAAAAACTTCTTTGTAAAACGCTTTGGTTTTCTCTGCATCATTTACAACATATAAGCAACCACAAAATTTCATAATATCGCCTCCTTGCTTTTATACTAACATTTTAAATGATTTGAAAATTGTAAAAATCAGACATGTTTCATCCTGTATTCTGCGTTATAATAAATAAGAAAAGGGCGTGAGCTGATATGAATGAAAAAATAATTAAAATGAGCATTTTTGATATTTTATGTTTGCCTGTATTTTTATACACTTATGAATTACTGCCTGTACTATTCTGGATTGTTTTGATTTTGGTCGATAGCTATGAAATAAAAGAAATTGATATCAAAGGAATCATAGGAACACTAGATGATATACAGAAAACCGATAAAAGAATTATGATTTTATCCGTGGGATATATGATTGGCATTGGTATCATTGCGTTTAAAAATTTTGCTTTGGCAGGTATTTTGATAGTAAATGAATTATTAGTTTGTCTTGTATCCATTGTGAATTTGAATAATAACGAGAATAAAAACGATAAATGATGAAAACAGTTTCTGTAAATTAGATGGTATATTGAAAAAATAACCATCTTTTTTAATACTTTAACCACTATGAAAACGTATTCATGAATTACGATATGTTCACGTTTTGTAAACAAAGTTAAAAAAAGGACTTTTTATTGTAAATTTTGCCAGAAATATATAGTTAATGCTTACATTTTCACTAAAAATGCACATTCTTTCAATTAGATGTAAAAATTTTCAATAAAATTGTGAGAAAAAGTATCAAAATTATTGTAATTTTGTGTGAAGTAGTTTATAATTAGGAACATCAGGAATGATAGGAGGGTAATTTTTATGAAGAAAATGTTAAGCCTGCTGCTTGTAGGGTTAATGGCAGTATCTATGACAGGATGTGGCAAATCATCAAGTAATGAAGATCGTACATTAATCATAGGTAGTGAAAAATTTAGCCAAGCTTTCTTAAATTCAGAAGCCTTGGGAAACAGCGCATATGACAAAAACGTTCGTGATATGATCTATGGTTATGAAACATATGCGGTTGACAGTAATGGGGAGTTTCAGTTAAATGAAACCGCTATTAAGAAAGTAGACACAAAAGAAGAAAAAGTAGGAGATGTTACTAATAAAACATACACATTCACTTTGAATGATGGATTGAAATTTAGTGATGGATCTGAAGTAACAGCTGATGATTATTTGTTCCATATTATGATTGCAGCTTCTCCAGAGTTTAAAGAAAATGGGGACTCAACTGGTGAATATTTGTATGGATACGCAGATTATCACAATGGAAAATCAAAGAATTTTAAAGGTTTAAAGAAAATCGATGATAAAACTTTCTCATTGACAATTGATGGAACTTTACTTCCATATTTCTGGGAAACTTCATTCGTTGCAGTACGTCCAGATAGTATGAAAACACTTGCTGGTAAAGATGCTAAATTAGAAAGTTCAGATGATGGTGTATCTTTTGTTGGCGATATGGGTGCAGCAGTTACAAAATGGACAACTGATGAAATGAAAAACCCTAGTGTATCTAGTGGCCCATATAAATTCGTTTCTTATGAAAACGGACAGGTTAAATTAGAAATTAACGAAAACTTTGCTGGAGATCCAAGAGGGGATAAACCTTCAATTAAAAATATCGTTTTAAAAGAAATCAACTCATCTACAGATATGGATACTTTGATTAAAGGCGAAATTGATATTTTGAATGATGCAATCGAAGGCGATAAGATTCAAAAAGGTTTAGAAGATAAAAAATTACAATCAGTTAACTTTGATCGTAATGGATATGGAACATTTGCATATAAATGTAATTTTGGTCCTACAAAAGAAGCAGAAGTACGTCGCGCTTTGAACTTCATCATCGATAAAGATGAATTAGTTAAAAACGTAACTGGTGGTTACGGTACTACATTGAATTCTGAATATTCTACTGCTCAATGGGTATATACAAAAGCTAAATCTGATTTAGAAAAGAGTTTGAAATATAACTATGCATTCTCTTTAGACAAAGCAAACGAACAACTTGATCAGTCAAGCTATCACTTTGAAAAAGATGGTAAGACACCATTTGATGCTGAAAAAGCTGCTAAGGGAGAAAAAGACTATTATAGATACAATAGTAAAGGTGAAATTTTACAGATCAATCATTTAGGAACTGAAAACAATGCAGTAACTGATAACTTAGAATTGATGTTAACTCAAAATGCACCTAAAGTTGGTATTAAATTCACATTAACTAGAACAGACTTTGATGGATTAATGCAGAATTACTATTTTGATACTCAATTGAAAGAATCTGAAAAGATTTATCACACATTTAACTTAGGAAGCAATTATTCTGATGCACCAGATCCATATTATGCTTCATTCTCTAGTGATTATGTAAATACTACAGCTAATGCTTATAGAATTGCTGATAAGAAATTAGATGCTTTAATGCAGGATTTACGTCACACTGTAGCTACTGATAGAGATGGCTTCTTGAAAAAATGGATTGCTTATGAACAGTATTATAACGAATTACTTCCAATGGCTCCATTATATGCAAACACATATTATTGCTTCGCTGATAAGGACTTAGAAGGATTTGCACCAAATTCATTCCAGTCAATTTATCAGACGATTAGTGCTTTAAGTTGGAAATAAAATATTTATTTATAAGTAACAACAATTTAGGGAGATAGTAAGGTAATCTTGCTATCTTCCTTGTTATGTTATAAAGGTAAGGAGGAATAAGATGCTTAAATATTGTATAAAACGTATCTTATCTTTAATACCGGTTGTGTTCGTAATTTCAGTTTTACTGTTTTCTATGATGAAATTAATGCCTGGTGATCCTATTAAATTATCTATTTCACCATCCGTACGACCAGAGTATTATGATGAGGTATATGAAGCACAGAAAAAGAAAATGGGGTTTGATAAACCAATCCCGATTCAATATGTTAATTGGGTCAAAAATACCGCAAGTGGTGATTTAGGAATGTCTATTACATATAAAGAACCTGTATCATCTGTAATTGCAAGACCAATGAAAAATACAGTTATTATGAATGTATTTGTTTTATTATTTTCTTTAACGATATCAATTTATGCAGGAATACGTTCTGCAATTAAAAAGGGGAAATTTATAGATCAATTCTGGCAAATTTTCTCGTTAATTGGAATGAGTGTACCAAGCTTTTTTATAGCTTTATGTTTAATTTATATATTTTCTTTTACTCTTAAAATTGCGCCATCTGGCGGAATGCCAATTGATACATCTGACATAGGTAGTTGGATTTACCATTTAGCTCTGCCTGTAGCTACATTGACGATTATGAATCTTGCAGGGACAATACGTTATGTTAGAAATGCAATGTTAGAGGCGCTAAGTGAAGATTATATAAGAACTGCTAGATCTAAAGGTTTAAGTGAAAAAGTTATTATTTATTCACATGCTTTTAGAAATGCATTGATTCCAATTGTTACAGTAGTAATTATACAAATTTCTACATTGTTCTCAGGATCTATGATTGCTGAGCAGGTTTTTGCTTGGGATGGTCTTGGAGTTGTTCTTATTACTGCACTTAACAAGCGAGATTTTATGCTAGTAATTGCATTAAATATGTTTTATGCTGTAATTTATTTGGTTAGTAATTTTATTTGTGATATTGTATATGCGCTTGTTGATCCGCGTATTAAATTAGATTAGGAGGTATAGGAAATGAATGATAATAAAAAAAGTACTTTTTCACGTTTAAAAGATTCCTTTACTTCTATGTTCAAACGCTTGTTTTCTCCAAAGGCAAGACAAAAGGATTTTAAAAATGTGTTAGAAGAAGAGGCGATCACATCACCTTCAAAAGTAGTATGGAAAAACTTCTTACATGATAAACTGGCAAGAATTGGTATGTTGGGTTTTGTTTTGATTCTGCTATTTTGTTTTTTGGGAAGTGTAGTAATGCCGATGAAAGATCCTGCTAAAACGGAAACAGTTTTAAAAAATATTCAACCAGGACGTAAAATTTTATCTGTAGATAGCGGTCTTGAAAAAAAAGGTATAGAAACGATAGGAAACGGTATATCTTTTTCAATTGGATTAGATAAAACAGGTAAATTATATACATGGGGAAGTGATCCTTCTGGTGTATTAGATATCCCATCAAATGTGGAAAATAAGAAAATTGAAAAACTTGCAGTTGGTGATAAACATGCAATGGTTTTAACTAAAAATGGTGAATTGTTCGCTTGGGGATTTAACAACTTTAATCAGGCTACAATTCCATCTGATATCAGAAGCTTAGCTAGTTATGAAGGTATCGAAGATATTTATGCTGGTGAAGGTTATTCTGGAATCATAACAAAAGAAAAGAATTTATATCTTTGGGGTAACGTTAAAGCTAGTAAATTAGATATTTTACCTAGCAATGTAAACGGTCATGTTAAAAAAGTAAATGGTAGTTCATTTAATATGGTTATATTATTAGATGATGGAACAGTAGCTGTCGCTGGTACAACAGGAAATGAAATCAGTGCAGTACCTGAAGAATTAACGAATGGAAGCGTAAATGTTGTTGATGTAAAAATGACTTTTAGAACTGGAATAGCATTAGATGATCAAGGTAAGATTCATGTATGGGGATCTACAGACAAAGGCATGATGAATGTTCCAGAAATTAACGAAAAAGTTGTACAAGTTTCAACAAATCGTAATGCTATGTATGCATTAGGAGAAAGTGGAAAAGTTTATGCATGGGGCGATAACACACTAAATGAATTAAATGTGCCTAGTAACTTAGTAGCTGAAAAATTGTATAGTGGTTTCTATCAAACTTATGCAGTTAATAAAGATGGAACTGTGACTGCGTGGGGTAATAAAGGTTATTTCATGGGAACAGATCAATTTGGACGTGATTTATTAACTCGTTTAATGGCTGGTGGTAAAGTTACTTTATTGGTAGGTTTCCTAGCATGTATTGTAGAAGCAATCATCGGAATGATTGTTGGAATGATCGCTGGTTTTAAAGGCGGCTGGGTTGACAACTTGTTGATGCGTATATCAGAAATTTTCTCTTCAATACCTTTTATGCCTCTAGTTATCACTTTAAGTGCATTCCTTGGGGTAAACATGGGAAGTAATGAAAAATTAATCCTGATTATGTTAATTCTTGGATTTATAAGTTGGCCATCATTAGCTCGTATCGTACGTGGACAAATTCTTATAGAAAGAGAAAAAGATTTTGTTTTAGCTGCGAGAGCTTTAGGTATTAAAGAATATGCAATTATCATTCGTCATATTCTTCCAAATGTTTTGAATTTATGTATTGTTAACGTAACATTAAGCTATGCAAGTAATATGTTGACGGAATCAGGACTTTCTTTCCTTGGATTTGGTGTACAGGCTCCAATGCCTTCTTGGGGTAATATGTTGGATGGTGCTCAACAGTCTGAAGTTATTCAGATGTATTGGTGGAGATGGATCCTTCCAGCAGTTTGTATTATGATTGCTGCCTTCTCTATTAACTTAATAGGTGATGGTTTACGAGATGCTCTTGATCCTAAGGCAAATGAGAAGTAGGTGAAGTTATGAAATTATTAGAGATTAATAACCTTCATACTTATTTTGATACAAAACGAGGCTTAATCAAAGCTGTAAATGGTGTATCATTAAGTATAGAAGAAGGAAGAACATTAGGTGTCGTAGGTGAATCTGGTAGTGGAAAGAGCCAGACTGCCATGAGTATTTTAAAATTATTTGAATCAAATCAGAAGATTTATGAAGGCGAAATTTATTTTAATGGAAAAAAGATTTCAGAAATGTCTGAAAAGGAAATGACACATATCCGTGGAAATGATATTTCCATGATATTCCAGGAACCAATGACTTCTTTAAATCCAGTATTTACGGTGAACCGTCAGATATCAGAAGTTTTAATGTTGCATCAGAATTTAAATAAAAAAGAAGCAGAAGCAAAAAGCATTGAGATGTTAAAGGCTGTTAAAATCGCAAATCCCGAACAAGTAAATAAATCCTATCCATTCCAATTATCAGGTGGTATGCGACAGCGTGTTATGATCGCAATGGCTTTGGCTTGTAAACCAAAATTGTTAATTGCAGATGAACCAACAACAGCTCTTGATGTTACAATTCAGGCACAGATTCTTCGTTTAATGAATGAATTAAAAGCAGAAACTGGTACATCTATCATGTTCATTACACATGATTTAGGTGTTATCAATCAGATGGCAGATGATGTTGCTGTTATGTATTGTGGTCAGGTAGTAGAAACTGCTCCTGTTGATAATATTTTCATGGAAAGTGAGTTTATTCATCCATATACTGAAGGATTATTAACATCCATTCCAAGATTAAATTCTGATAAAAACAAGCGTCTTGATGCGATTCCGGGAAGTGTACCTCATCCATTGGATTTGCCAAAAGGATGTAAGTTTGCACCTCGTTGTAAATATGCAACAGATAGATGTAAACAGGAAGAACCTCAATTAACAGCAGTTAATGCAAAACATGCTATTCGTTGCTTCTATCCTGTAAAACGAGGAGGGAAAGAATAATGGAGAAACAAAAGCTGATCAAGTTGCATAATCTTCGTCAGTATTTCCCTGTGAAGAAAAGCAGCATTTTTGATAAAAATCAATTGTATGTAAAAGCAAATGATGGAATTGATATCACAATTCATGCAGGTGAAACTTATGGGCTGGTAGGTGAATCTGGATGTGGTAAATCAACACTTGGACGTGTATTATTACAGTTATATACGCAAACAAGAGGAAATACGATTTATTATGGTAGAACCATCTATGAATACCAGCCAGATTATGTTGCAAAAGATATTAAAAACTTAAGTAAGCTAGTATCTACTTATAAAAAAGCCAAAGCGGAAGTAAAACCTGATGATCCTAATCACACAAGTGCTGACAAAGCAGATTACTTATATCAGAAAGTCGCAAGAATTGCTGGTGGATTAATGCTAGATGCTGATTTAAATACAGCTTCAAGTTTATTGATGGAAGAATATAAAGCTGGATGTCATCTTGCTGATCTTAAAAAGAAAAAAGCGAACGCTTCTGAAATCGACCAAGCAGAAAAAGCTTATGCTGATGTACGTAATAAATTAGATGCTAGAAAGAATAATTTACGTACTATGGAAGGCTTTGCAGAAGCTGAAGAACTGTGGGATGGTGGTATTGATTTAACACAGTTAAATAAAGAAGAAATGCGTTTATTGCGTGAAGACTTGCAGATCATCTTTCAGGACCCATATTCTTCATTAAATCCACGACTAACCGTTGGTCAGATTATTTCTGAACCTCTTGTTGGGCAGGGAAAATTCAAAAAAGGTAGTAAGGAATTAGAAGAATATATCTTACAGGTTATGGGAAAATGTGGATTAGAGCCATATTTCATTCACCGTTATCCTCATCAATTCTCTGGTGGACAAAGACAGCGTATTGGAATCGCCCGTGCATTAGCTTTAAATCCAAAGTTTATTGTCTGTGATGAAGCGGTATCAGCATTAGACGTATCTATTCAGTCACAGGTGTTAAACCTATTACAGGATTTAAAAGAAGAACAGAATTTAACATATATGTTTATTTCTCACGATTTAAGTGTTGTTAAATATATTTCTGATCGAATTGGGGTTATGTATCTTGGTAATATGGTGGAAAGTGCTAAAGCAGAGGATATCTTCAAAAATCCTTTACATCCATATACAGAAGCATTATTAAATGCAATTCCTACAACAGATATTAACAATAAAGAACTACAGATTTTGGAAGGGGATATTCCAAGTCCTGTAAATCCACCAAAAGGATGTAAGTTCCATACACGTTGTAAATATGCAACAGAGCGCTGTCGTCAGGAAAAACCTGCATGGCAGGAAATTGAACCAGAACACTTTGTTGCTTGTCATTTAAGGAGTAAATAACGTGTTTTCAACTCGTAGAAAGATTAAGGAAAAATATGGGGATAACGAAAAGTTTTCTGATAAAAGGAATAAACTTGATGTAGAAAAAGGTGATATCCCTGCGATGATGATTGCGGCATTTGTCACACTGGTGATACCAGTTATATTGATTTTATGTGTGATTTTTGCAATCGTTTGGTTAATATTTTTACGTTAATAAAAATTAGAATCGCAAAATTTAGCTGATAATAGCTATATTTTGCGATTTTTTTATGACAAATTTTAAAAATCTAAAAATAATTTAGGATTTTTGCCTCAAAAATACGTATATATATAAGTGTAGTGAGGTAATGATTATGAACAATAGAGAAAGTATTATGAATTATTTAGCAAAGATTTATCACAAAGGAATCATGGAACGGGAAGATAAAGAAATATGTAAAGATTTTGACGAAATCATGGAAAAAATGCCTCCTGTTTTATCTATGATATTGCAAAATGATTATCTTTCCCCTGTAGAAGAAGGCTGGTGGAAATATCTGTATTCAAAAAGTAAGTATTACAAATTGAAAAATATCGCAATCAACGCATTCTTTGATTGCTTATACTTGTGAAAAATGTTATCATTTAATATAGAGGTAAGGTCATGTAAGGGTATGCAATCAAATGATTTTACCAAAGTTTTATACTTTTTTATAGGTATTTTATAGCAAGAGGAGGATGTACTTATGTTAAAAGGTATTGCGGCATCAGCGGGTGTTTCCATTGCGAAAGCTTACAAATTGGAATCTCCAAAAGTAGAAATCGTTAAAAAAGAAGGAAACCCTGCAGAAGAAATTGAAAAATTCAATGCAGCGCTGGAAAAAACTAAAAAAGATATTGAAGGCGTAAAAGAGAGAGCAGCTGTTCGTTTATCAGATGAAGAACTTGCAGTATTTGATGCTCACTTAATGATGGCAGGTGACCCTGAATTTGCAGCACAGATCGTTGGAATGATCGAAAACGACAAAGTAAATGCAGAATATGCAGCAGATACAGTTGCTAATCAGATGGTCGCTATGTTTGAATCAATGGATAATGATTACTTCCGTGAAAGAGCAGCAGACATCAAGGATGTTACATATCGTTTGAAATGTAATTTGTTGGGCTTAACAATCCCTGATTTAAGCGCTATCAGCGAAGATTCTATTATCGTTGCTTATGATTTAACTCCATCAGATACAGCACAGTTGAATGAATATGTAAAAGGATTCGCAACAAGCATTGGTGGTAAAACAAGTCACTCAGCAATCATGGCAAACTCTTTGGAAATTCCAGCAGTTGTTGGATGTGGAGATATTTTATCTGCAGTAAACCACGGAGATACTTTAGTTCTTGATGCATTAGATGGTGAAGTATTTGTAAACCCTGATGAAGAAACAATCAAAAAATATGAAGCAAAAGCAAAAGCTTATGCTGAAGAAAAAGAAGCATTGAAGGTTTTGGTTAACGCAAAATCTATTACAAAAGATGGACACCAGGTAGAATTAGCTGGTAACATCGGTGGATTCAAAGATGTTGAAGGCGTATTGAAAAATGGTGGAGAAGGCGTTGGATTGTTCCGTACAGAATTCTTGTATATGGACAATGATCACTTCCCAACAGAAGATGAACAGTTTGAAGCATATAAAGCCGTATTAGAAGGAATGCAGGGACGCAGAGTTGTTGTTCGTACATTAGATATCGGTGGGGATAAGAAACTTTCTTACTTCACATTCCCAGAAGAAATGAACCCATTCTTAGGATATCGTGCCATTCGTTTATGTTTAGATCGTACAGATATCTTCCGTACACAGTTGCGTGCATTAATTCGTGCGAGTGTTTATGGTAGATTATGTATCATGTTCCCAATGATTGCGACTGTAAAAGAATTCCGTGATGCAAAAGCAATCTTCAATGAAGAAAAAGCAAAACTGATTGAAGAAGGTGTTCAGGTAGCTGATAACATTGAAGTTGGTATGATGGTAGAAATTCCTGCAGCAGCTGTAAATGCAGATAACTTTGCAAAAGAAGCAGACTTCTTCTCAATTGGTACAAATGACTTGATTCAGTACTCTATGGCAGCTGACCGTATGAGTGAACATGTTTCTTACTTGTATCAGCCATATAACCCATCTGTACTTCGTTTGATCAAAATGACAATCGATGGTGCTCACAAAGAAGGTAAATGGGCTGGTATGTGTGGTGCCATGGCTGGTGAACCATATGCAGTACCATTGTTATTAGGTATGGGATTAGATGAATTCTCAATGTCAGCTACTCAGATCCTGAAAGCACGTAAGATGGTCACAAGCTTAGATAAGAATGAAGCCGCAAAACTTGCTGAAGAAGCATTGAAATTAGCTACAGCAGAAGAAGTATTAGACCTTGTTAAAAAAGCAGTAGACTAAAAAATATTATATATAAAAGCTATAGCGTATGCTATGGCTTTTTTTGTGCATGATAAAAGATCGTATAAAGAAGATGATAAAACATCTTGACAAAAAGTATTAGACAATGGTAATATAAACACAGTTAGCTTAGGCTAATTTATATTTTGATTCAATAGTTAGATTAATCTAACTTATAAAGAAAGGATTGATATAGGATGTCATTGATATTTGCGGATATAGGAAAAGAACATATAATCAAAAAAGTAGGAGGAAGTCCTGAAGTAAAAAAGCATTTAGAAAATCTAGGTTTTGTTGTTGGTGGCAATGTCACAATCATAAATGAGTTAGCTGGTAACATGATTGTAAACGTAAAAGAAGCCAGGGTTGCGATTAGTAAAGAGATGGCTCGCAAAATCGTAATATGATATGGGAAGGAGAAAACATATGAGAACACTTCGACAGGTAAAAAAAGGTGAGAGCGTTAAAGTAGTAAAACTTCGTGGTGAAGGTGCTGTGAAAAGAAGAATTATGGATATGGGAATCACAAAAGGTGTAGATATTCTACTTCGTAAAGTAGCACCGCTCGGCGATCCTATAGAAATAACAGTACGTGGATATGAATTATCCCTGCGTAAAGCAGATGCGGACATGATTGAAATTGAATAAATACCATGAGGCAAAAGCCTTTTATTTTAAGACGAAAGTTAGCTTAGGCTAATCTGAAAGAGAGGTATAAAATGAACACAAAAGAAATAAGAATCGCACTTGCAGGAAATCCAAACTGTGGCAAAACAACATTGTTTAATGCATTAACTGGTTCCAATCAGTTTGTAGGAAATTGGCCAGGAGTTACTGTAGAGAAAAAAGAAGGAAGATTAAAGAAACATGAAGGTGTCATAATTACGGATTTACCTGGTATCTATTCCTTGTCACCATATACACTGGAAGAAGTTGTCGCAAGAAATTATCTTCTTAATGATCATGTAGATGTAATCTTAAATATTGTAGATGGTACCAACCTGGAACGAAATCTGTATCTGACAACACAATTATGCGAACTTGGTATTCCTGTTGTTATGGCAATCAATATGATGGATATCATCAAGAAAAATGGCGATCGAATAGATGTTTTAGAATTATCAAATAAACTAGGTATTCCCATTATTGAGATTTCAGCTTTAAAAGGTACAGGCATCCAGAATGTAAGCGATGCGGTGATAAAGGCCACAGCATATGGAAAAACAGCTTCTCATCATACATTTTCTGATGTTGTAGAACACGCTTTGGCGCAGATTGAAGAAGTGGCATTACACGATATGCCAGAGGAAAAACAACGCTGGTATGCATTGAAACTGTTTGAACGTGATGAAAAGGTACTTTCAATATTAAAATTAAATGCTTCTATCAAAGCACATATTGAAAAAGATATACAAAATGCAGAAAAAGAGCTGGATGATGATGCCGAATCTATTATCACAAACGAACGATATCTCTATATATCATCCATTATTCAAAACTGTTATAAAAAGAAAACCAGAGGAAAACTTACAACCTCTGACAAAATAGATAAAATTGTGACCAATCGATTCTTAGCTTTGCCAATCTTTGTGATTGTGATGTTTTGTGTTTACTATCTTTCTGTATCCACCATTGGTACATGGGCAACGGATTGGGCAAATGATGGCTTGTTTGGTGATGGTTGGCATTTATTAAGTATTGGAAGTCATGACTATGATGAAGCAATCACAAATTATGCCGAAGAACATGTGTGGACACCACCATTGATTACAATAATAGATCAGGCTGTATCAGCGGATGTGACAGGCGCTAAAGAAATGAAGAATGCGATTATCCAGCAGGATTATTCAGCATTTGATGAAGCCTATCATACTTATACAGACGCCTTTACAAAAGCCGGATACGATCTTTCCCAAATGTATAATGCTGTTTTAGGAGATGATGTAAACGGGGTACCAGAACCTTCAGCGTATGGTATCTGGATACCAGGTATTCCTGTGATGATGAATCAGATATTAGAAAGTATCCATACAGCATCATGGCTGCAAAGTCTGATCGTGGATGGCATCATTGGTGGAGTAGGCGCTGTCCTTGGTTTTGTGCCACAAATGATCGTATTATTCTTATTACTTGCATTCTTAGAAGCTTGTGGCTATATGTCACGTATTGCATTTGTATTAGATCGCATATTTCGTAAATTTAATCTTTCTGGGAAATCTTTTATCCCGATGCTGATTGGCACAGGATGTGGGGTGCCTGGGATTATGGCTTCCAGGACCATAGAAAATGAAAGTGATCGCAGAATGACAATTATGACGACTACCTTTATCCCATGTGGCGCAAAACTGCCAATTATCGCAATGATTGCGTCTGCATTATTTCATGGCGCATGGTGGGTAGCACCAAGTGCTTATTTTATAGGCATTGCCGCCATTGTGATATCAGGGATCATGTTGAAAAAAACACGTATGTTTGCGGGAGATCCTGCACCATTTGTGATGGAACTTCCATCTTATCATATGCCAACGCTTACTCATTTGTTACGCTCTATGTGGGAGCGTGCATCCTCCTTTATCAAAAAGGCAGGTACCATTATTTTACTGTCATCTATCGTGATATGGGCTGGTTCTGTGTTTGGTATGGTCAATGGATCTTTTGGTTTTGATTTAGATATGGAATTAGAAAACAGTATGCTGGGAATGCTTGGCAATGTAGTAAGCTGGATATTTATACCGCTTGGCTTTGGGAACATTAAAGCAACAATTGCGACGATTATGGGACTTGTCGCCAAAGAAGAAGTTGTCGGAGTATTTGGTGTTCTTGATTTTGAAGGCATGAGTCAGTTGGCAGCGTATTCCTTCTTGTGCTTTAATTTATTATGTGCACCCTGCTTTGCGGCAATCGGTGCGATTAGAAGAGAAATGAACTCCGCTAAATGGACACTATTTGCGATAGGTTATCAATGCAGCTTTGCATATGCTGTTTCCCTGATGATTTATCAATTTGGATCACTATTTACAGGAGAAGGACATATGTCTGGATTGATCTTTGCGACTCTGATATTCTGTTTTATGATATACATGCTATTTAAACCATATAAAGAATTTATAAAACCACGTAAAACCATACGGGTTTAAGGAGGTATGGACATGCATTTATTATTTGATTATTTATCAACATTGATTGTATCGTTATTATTAATTGGACTAGTTGTTTTAATCATATATCGTATGAGAAAAGACAAAAAACAGGGAAAATCCTGCTGTGGTGGGAATTGTGGACATTGCCAAATGGGTTGTCACCATCATGACTCAAACATATAATGTGTGTAAATGAGTGATAAGAAGTGAATTATCCTGCAATAATACAAAACATTGCTAAAAATGACAAGATATTACTTTTCTAATAAGATATAATAGAAGTTGTAATAAGCACGAAGCAGGAACAAACAGCTTCCAACTAATAAACCCTGTATTTGGCATAACATGACCATGAGTTCAGAGGTTGTTTGTACTTACTATGTGAGGATAGTAAGTGGAATCCTATGATTTGTGCAAAGAAATGATTCTTAATCCCTTTCGAGAATCATTTTTTTTATGCTTTTTTTATGATACAATGAAGGCATGTGGAAAGGGATGTTGTCATGAAGAAATTATGTCTGGTCTTTTTTTTATTATGTCTGAGTTGTTTTGGATGTACGGCTTCTAACACAGAAGGCAATAAAGAACCTATTTATTTTTTATTTGCGACGCCTTTATCCAATCATACTTTATGGCTTCAGGCCAAGCAGGGAATGGAAGATGCATGTAAAGAACTAAAAATCTATTGTGATTGGAAAGGACCAACAGGTATTGATACAAAAGAAATGGAGAATGTGATTCTGGCAGGCATTTTACAAAAATGTGATGGCATTATTACACAGGGAGTGATTGATCCTTCTTTGATTGAACAGGGGAAGAATCAGGGAATACCTTTTGTACTGGTAGATTCAGGAATCAAAGACAGTAAGCCATTAGCAACCATCACAAAGGACTTTGATCAACAGGCAGACCTTTTATTAGATGATATAGAAAAAACGCTTGGAAAGGATGAAAAACTGTATATTGGCATACAGGTATCCCAGTTAAGCTTTGATCTTGCTCAGGGACAACTCCATGCAGTAGAAAAAGTATTTCAAAAACATAAAGGTGGCTATGAAATCATCGCCATCAGTGAATCCAAGTCAGATAAACTGCATGCCAGAGAAGAATGGCAAAAAGTATTAAACAAGAAAATGAATGTCGCATTAAACTTTGCAGGAGAAGGTGCGGCAGGCTGTATAGAAGCAATGAATGATGAAAACAGCAGTAAAGATTTGCTCGTATATGGTGTAGATGATATGAAAGATACTCTGGCATTTATCAAAGAAGGAAAGGTAAAAGGAAGTGTTGTCACCAGCTTTTATAATTATGGATATGAAGGTGTAAAAATTCTATATGATGACATTGTGTATGGAAAAAATCCAGAAAGCTCACAAATTGGAGCGAAGCTGATGCTGATCAATAGTGACAATATCGCATCTTATAAACAAATCAGGTGATTCTATGAAAAAGAAAAGTTTTAAAAGAACAATTTTCAGCTATAACCTGTTGTTAATTTCGATTCTGTTGATTGTGACAGGTATGTATATCATCATCAACCATCACACCCTTCAAAAATATAATGCCACTTATACCGCTTATAACCAGTTGAATAAATTCTATACTAACGTAAAGCTGATGAATGATTCTTTTCAGGGATATCTATATAATCCAAGTGATGAGAATTATCAATTATACAAAGATGCGAAAAAAGAGAGTTATCAGAATTTAGAAAATATCCAGGAAAGTTTGGACAATATGGATATCGAATGGCGTTTTACATCACTTAGAAATATGTTAGATGCCTATGTAAAACAGGCAGATATCGTAAAAAAAGAAAACATGCAGCCCAATGATACTTTTAATGAAGCATATGAAACATTAACAACCTATTATGCGTTGATTGATCATACCAATGCAGATAGCTATGGATATCTGACACAGGATATGCAGGTACAAAAATCAGCAGTACATAAATATCAACAGATCGTACAGCTGGTCACTTTGTTTCTATTATTATATGTAAGTATCTGGATGGTATATTTCTCCATTACAACGCTTCGTTCTTTAACAGACCCAATTGATAAAATTATCAAGAATATGAATCGTATCAAACAGGGGACATATGATTTAACACAGATTTCTAATGTGAATACCGAAATGAATGCCTTATGTATTGAATTAGAAGATATGGCAGGACGTGTGCAGGAGAATATCAGCTACGCAAAAGAAAAGGCCGAACTGGAAAAACGGGTGCTGGAACAGCAAAATGAGAATCTGAAGAAAGATGAGCTGCTTGCGCAAAGTGAATTAAAGATCCTGCAAAATCAAATCAATCCTCATTTTTTATTTAATACCTTAAATATGATATATAAAATGGCGTATCAGGAAGGAGCCATGCAGACAAGTGAATTAATGGAAAAAACCAGCCAGCTGCTTCGTTATGGATTAGACAGTGCCAATAAAATCAGTGATTTACATAAAGAATTAAAAGCTATTGAAAACTATAACTATATTCAGGAAAAACGTTATGGCGGACGTATTCATTTTCTAATTGAACAAGAGGAGGATGTAGAAAACATCGCTATGCCTAGTATGATACTACAGCCCCTTGTAGAAAATGCTGTTACCCATGGATTAAAAGATGTCACAGAAGATGGAGAAGTTAGTATAGAAGTAGGAAGCTATCAGGATGAGGTCATCATTAGTATCGCTGACAATGGTGTGGGAATATCTCCACAAAAATTAGAAAAACTGATATTAAATGATTTTCAGGTAGATGAAGATGAACGCAGTCACTTGGGACTTTATAATGTCACTAAGCGATTAAAAGCATTTTTTCACGATCGTGTAAAAATCATTGTGGACAGTGATATCGATTGTGGTTTTGAGATAACGATCAGAATCAGAGAGGGAGAAGATGTATGATAAAGATAATGGTCATAGAAGATGAGAAAATTGAACGTGAAACTTTGGTAAAGATTTTAGAAGAACATATCCCCAATGTAGAAGTGTGTCAGGCGATGAATGGAGAAGAAGCGCTACAGCTATATGAAAAAAAACAGCCCTCCATTATATTAGCGGATATCAATATTCCTAAATTCAGTGGTTTAGAGGTAATTCGCCGGATTCAATCTTATGGAAAGGATTGTGAATTTTTGATTTTATCTAGTTATGATTATTTCGCATATGCACAAGAAGCAATTCGCCTAGGGGTTGATGATTTTATCTTAAAGCCATATAATATTGCGGATATGTTACAGGCGGTAGAAAAAGTCATGGAAAAGCAGAAAGTGAAGAGTGTAGAAAAACAGACCAAAAATGAGTTGTTAGATAAACTTGAAAAATATACCCCGATCATGGAGAATGAATGCTTCTATAAGATCATGTCTAATGAAGATGATTTATCATTGAAACAGGCATTGTTATTGCTGGATAAACAAATTGTTTGTGGTTTTTGTATCGTAGGAACCAAGGAAGATGTACAACAGGATATGAAGGCTTTCTTTTATCAAGAGGATAATCGTATCATTACCGGGAAATTACATGGAGAATATATCACTTTTATATTTTTAAAACACTGGTTATTCCCTAAGGAAAAGGAAAAACTACATCAGAAATTTGAAGCATGGAAACAAATAGATCCTGCCTTACAGGTGGGCAGTATTGAAGAGGATATTCATATTTATGAATCATATCGTAAAGCTAAAAATAATACACTGGCTCAGTTTGCAAATGATCAAAAAGAGCCACAGAACAATGGCAATAAGGATGAATTGATACAGAAAATGATACAGGCATTTGATGATATCGAAGAAGAGAAGGTAAAAAAATATACACTTGATTATACCCAATCATTATTAGCGAGTGAAAAAGCCGTAATGGAAGAAGATATCCAACAGCTGATGGATTCTATATTTATACATCTAAAAGAAACCTATGCTGATATGGAAATATCACCGATTGCTCCTATACAGCTGAGCGCTACCTCTTTTCAGGAAGTGAATTTGTTTATACATATGAATATTATGAAATATTATCAGGATATGCTATCGTATCGATTCAAGAATACCAATCATCTTGTTCGTCAGGCTTTAAAATTCATTGATGCCAATTATCGGCGCCCTATCACATTGAATGATATGGCAGAAGCTTTGGATGTTTCTCCCTTTTATATTAGTAAGCTGTTAAATACAAGTATGAAAAAAACGTTCACAGAGCTGGTCAGTGAACGTCGTGTAGAGGCAAGTAAAGAACTGTTGAAAACCAACAAAAGAATCAAAGAAATCGCTTATGAAGTTGGTTTTCAGGGGCAGAACTATTTTACAAAAATCTTTAAGAAGTATACCGGAGTTACACCAAAAGTATATAAAAATACTTTTGAAAAGGAAGAAATCTAAAAAAATTTCTATAAATAACAACAATTTACTATATTTTTGTTGTATAATAATAGTTGCAGATAAGACCAATCATACTATCTGCAATACCATAATGTAAGGTTGTTACCAGCCAACCTTAAATTAATCCTTTTTCTTTAAAAAAGTTCCCGCTTCTCCCAGAGCGGGGCTTTTTTATTTTACCTCGACATTGAAGAATAATGCTTTGAAGCGTGGATCTGCTTTCAAAGCTTTTTTTATTTCAGGTGCCAACGTTTTTTCATCATCTGATGAAAATTGCAATCCAATGCCCGCTTTCTTTTCAAAGTGGATGCTTTCATGATATGCTTCTACAAATGATATGATTTCATTTTGCATTAGCGCACAATTGATTACGATCATGATCTATTCTCCTTTCTGTATTTCTTTTGCAACATAGCTGGTTAATAAATCAGCAAATACCAAAAAGAAAACCTGATTTTCTAAATATTTATGCATATTCTGGTTTCTGCTGTTAGGCAGCCAAATCACATGTTTTGCATATTTCTTTATAGATGTTTTATCATTCATGGTAATTAGAATGATGGAAACTTCTCTATCTTTAAATTCATCAATAAATTCCTTGGCACTATCACCTTCTGCAGTAAATAACAGTACGACGTCTTCAGAAGTAATAAAATGTTTGATTTCATGTCGATCATCAGCATTAAAGGCAATGGATGGTTTCGCCAGTTTCAACATATTATATTGAAATGATTGTGCAGGTAAATAACTTTTGTGCATACCAATCGTCACAACATTTCTAGCTTGTGCGATTTCTTTAGCAATCATCTGTAAATCATCATCTTTTAACACATTGCGCATTTGCAGTATAAGATTGCTGTAAGACTCTAAAATACTTTCGCTGCCGCCTTCATTTGTTAATGACTGTTTTTCACTTCGATAAATATCGAATTTAAATTCACTATAAGATGGATAACCCAGCTTTTGGATAAAACGAGTTAATGAGGCTTGTGAGATGCCATATTCTTTCGCAAGATTTGTAATGGTTGCGTTACGGAAAATTGCATCCGCATTTTTTGTGACCAGATCTACGATATGCAGATCGGTTTTTGTAAACGAGCTTTTCTTTAAATCAATTAATTCATAAGGATTCATTTTTCATCACCAGATTCATCATAACTGATTCGTTTGTTTAAATCAATATAAATATCTCATTTAGCTAGATTAATGATTTTTTGAATGAACTTATCAGCTTCTCCAATTTGAAGTCTTGAATTAAATGTTTCAAAATATTTTCCATATTCTTCTTCAGGGACAAAATAGTTACAATAATTTCCACTATAACAGATAAAAATGACAATTTTATTTGGAAAAGCCGCTTTTATTTTTTTTCCAAATGCGCTTAAAATATCCCCAGGTAAAGTAATTATCATGATGTTACCATAATCGATAATCAATGAACGAAGTTGCAAGGTAAACTTTCCCATAGCTTCTTTGATATCACATTTATGTAAAAATAAATCTTTCATGGGATTTGTATCATCAGCTTCAACACGTTTTCTAATCGATAAATGAATTGGATCATTTTTAAAATCAGATGTACTATCGTATGCGATATCTTTAAGTTCACATTGATCTAAAGTGATGTTTTCTGTTGTTTTTTTCTGGTTATATTGTTGGAGAATCGCGTGCGCAATCTGATCTAAATCTTCATGACCATCTCGATAAAATCTGGTGGAAACATCTCCACATGTGCCATTACTGATAAAAACAGGAGCTTGTAGTTGTTCTTCTAATTGATTTCGTACATGTCCTAATAAATCAGCACTCAATAAAAGATTATTGCCATTTAGTAATGTAGGATGTGTACTGATATTTACAAAGCTTCCGATTAATTGATTGTTATGAAAGAATTTTAATACATGAAATGATTTATCACTCCAGCCATCTTTTACATTACGATTGCCATATAGTCCATCTATCATACAAGTTTCATATTGTAAAGTACTTATTTGCATGTGCTGATGACAATATAACAGATCTTTTTTTATTTGTTCTTTTAGGTTTTGGGTCAACGCTGTTTCAGCCGGAACCGATTCAAATGTCAATTTAAAGTAACAGGGGGCTGAATGTGTATGAATACAGCTGATGATGATTTGATGCTTTGCAATACCAATAATCTTAGATACTTCTTCCTGAATTTCTTCTACAAAACTTTTTTCAAGACAAATACAGTCAATCATCGCAAACAGTATCACTTTTTGATCAACTTCTAAACTCATATAATTCACCTGTATAGGATCTAAAACTCCAGTACTTTTTTGTTTTCTATCGTAACCACCCATTCTGCAAGATCTATCAGGAGTTACATCCCGTTTAAAGAAACTAGTCTTCATACTTTTATCTCTCCTTTCTTCACTAATATTAAAACACATGAAAAAGCAAAATGCAAATATAATTCAAAAAATTAAAAAAAGTATTGAATGGTTCATTCAAATATGCTAGACTGTAATTGTGGTTGGAAGCGATAACATTTCTTAGGTGCACATAAGAAGCGTTATCAAATAACCGATTTAGGAAACTTCAGCAAATAGCTGGAAAGGAGAGAAAGGATTTTTATGTCTGAATCAAAACAAGGAATTATGGATAGATTCCAGGGGTTTATGGAAGAAAAAATATTGCCGTTCGCTACAAAACTGGGAAATCAGCGTCATATGGCAGCCATTCGTGATGGGATGTCTATTTTAATCCCATTAACAATTATTGGAGGTCTTGCAATGATACTTGCTATTCCTCCAGTACCTGCTGGATTAGAAAATACAAACTTCTTCAATGGATTATTATTAGGCTGGCAGTCTTGGGCTGCAACCTATAACGCAACACTGATGATACCTTATTACTTAACGATTGGAATTATTTCTATATACGTTGTAGCTGGTGTATCTTATCGTTTGGCAAAATCATATGAAATGGATGGTATTAATAATATGATTGCCGCATTGCTTGTATTCTTATGTATCGCAGGTTTTCCTGATGGAGCAACGATCCAGGCAGGTCAACTGGGTGCTGGCGCAATGTTTACTGGTTTATTAATTGCGATTATTGTTGTGGAAATCAACCGTTTCTTTATCAAAAAGAATATTTGTATTAAGATGCCTGCAGCAGTACCTCCAAATGTTGCCGCACCATTTAACGTATTATTACCATTAGGATTTAATGTTATTTTATTTTTATTCTTAAATATGTTAAGTACTGATCTTACTGGTGGTGGATTAACAATGCTGATCTATAAATTATTCCAGCCATTGATTTCAGCATCAGGAAGTTTACCAAGTATTTTACTGATCAACTTCTTAATGACAACCTTCTGGTTCTTTGGTATTCATGGTGCAAACATGGTTTCCGTAGTTGTTAGTCCAATAACAACAATGGGATTGGCTTTAAATGCTGATGCATATGCAAATAATTTACCTTTACCACAGATTTTCTCTGGTGCAGTCAATAGTGTGTTTGGAAACTGGATTACCTATACGGCAATGTTAATCGTCATGTTGTTGATGTGTAAATCTGCACAGATGAAGAGTGTATCTCGTGTTGCACTGATACCTACTTTGTTTAATATCAATGAACCAATGATTTTCGGTATTCCTACAGTATTAAATGTATTTACATATATGCCATTATTGATCTGTTCCATGTTAAATTTCTCTGTAGCATATTTATTGATGGACGCAAATATTATTGGACGTTTCTTTGTGACATTGCCATTTACAGTGCCAGGACCTTTACAGGCATTCTTGGCAACGATGGATTGGAAAACGATCATTGTATGGTTTGCGCTGCTGGTTGTTGACTGCTTTATTGTTTTCCCATTCTTGAAAACATATGATAAACAGCTGCTGGCAAAGGAAGCACAGGAAGAAGCATAAAACGAAAAAGGGCTCAGCTTGCTGGTAAGCTGGGTTCTTTATTTCTGGGAGGTAATTATGGAAATTGGTATGATTTTATTAAAACAAATCATTATGATGTTTATATTCATGTTGATTGGTGTAATGCTTTATAAACGTAAAAAGCTTACCGTACAAGGCTCTAAAGAATTTGGAAACTTATTATTATATGTAGTGATTCCACTTGTGATCATAAAAAGCTTTTGCGTAGAAAAAACGGATATACGGGTACAGGGATTGTTTTTATCCGCTATGCTATCTGTATTATCCTTATTACTTGCGATAACGATATCTTATCTATTATTCAAAAAGGTTCATCCATTAGATAACTTTGCGTCCTGTTTTTCTAATGCCGGATTTATTGGTATTCCATTGGTACAAGCCGCAATTGGTGAAAATGCAGTGTTTTATATAGCCGCATATATTGCTTTGTTAAATATCTTGCAATGGACCTATGGCTTATTTATTATGACACAGGATCAACAAGTTATTTCATTTAAAAAACTGTTCATGAATCCCATTGTGATATCTACCATCCTTGGTTGTGTAATTTTCTTTTGCAAGCTGCCGATGCCGGAAATGGGAAATACCCTGTTACAGGCAGTTGCTGGGTTAAATACTCCTTTGGCTATGTTGATTAGTGGCGTATATTTGGCACAGATATCATTTTTATCCATGTTTCATGATAAAAAATTGTTTTTTTCAAGTATGGTACGATTGCTGATTATACCATTGTTTACATTATGTATGATGCGCTTATTTCCATTTATATCTAAGGAAATACGTTTGGCCATCCTAATCGCCGCAAGTGCGCCGGTAGGCAGTAATATCGCAATTTTTGCTTCTTTATATGATAAAGAATATTTATATAGTGTCAAAACGATATGTTTATCCACAATATTATCAATGATTACACTACCATTTATTATCACAATTGCCCAAAGCTGGCTTTAAGAAAGGAGATCACAATGAAATTAATAATCAATGCAGATGATTTTGGCTATACCAAAGGAGTAACAGAAGGCATTATTTATGGATATAAGAATGGAATCATACGCTCTACTACCGTATTAACGAATATGCCATATATCGCTTATGGTGCAGAATTGATTGAAGATTTACCTGATTTGGGAATGGGGGTTCATTTAACCTTGACACTTGGTAAATCTTTAACCGGTGCACCCTCTTTAACATTAAACAACGGATATTTTAAAAATAAGAAGCAATTCTATGAAACACTTGATCAAATAAAGCCTGAAGAAGTATATGAAGAATTTAAAGCGCAAATAGAAAAATTTATTGATATATTTCATAAAAAACCAGATCATCTTGATTCTCATCATAGTGTACATGATGCAAAAGGAATGTTGCCTATATCAGAAAAACTGGCGAAAGAATATGCTCTTCCAATGAGAAGATATTCTGATTTCACATTTGTGACAGGATTTTATGATCAAACTGCTACGGTTGAAGCTTTGATTTCTTTACTTGCATCACACAAGGAAGAAAATATTGAAATTATGACGCATCCTGGATATTGTGATTTAGAATTATATCGTTCATCAAGTTATCATACAGCTCGTGTAAAAGAATTGGATGTTTTATGCGATAAGCAGTTGATAAAATTTATTGAACAACACCACATCCAACTTACGAATTATGGAAACCGATAGATAACTTCAGGGATTGAATCTTTGAAAATCGTTTTTTATTTATCATATTAAAATATTGAAAAATAATTCAGAAAAATATCATCTAAAAAAATAGCGCAATTCCTTTTTCACAAAGGCTTGCGCTATTTTTTTATTTTGTTAATTCTAAGAATTCATCAATACGTTTGGCAGCTGTATCCAATGCACTTCTCCAGAAGTTGATATCTGTTAAATCAATATCCATGATATCAGCTACTTCTTCCACATCCATCACTGTTGTGGCTTTTAGCATTTCACGATATTTATCCACAAAGGCATCGCCCATTTCCTGATATTTTACAACTAGACCTCTTGCGAATAAACCGCCAAATGCATAAGGGAAGTTATAGAAATTCAAATCAGCAGAATAGTAATGTGACTTATTGATCCACATATATGGATGCAAATATTCTGGATCAAGTCCATCTCCATACGCTTCTTTCTGTGCTTCCAGCATAATGTTTTTTAATTCTTCAGCATTTAAGAATTCATTTTTACGTCTTTCAAATACTTCCTGTTCAAATAAGAAACGAGAATAGATATCACACATAATCTGAGTTAAATCCTGCAGCTGTGTTTCAATTAATACGATTTTTTCATCATGATCAGCAGCATCAATTGCCGCATTCATAATGATATTTTCATTAAATGTACTTGCTGTTTCTGCCACTGGCATTGAATAATCCCAATTTAATGGACGGTGATCTTCAATCATCAAGCCATGATAAGCATGTCCTAGCTCATGCGCCAGCGTCACAATATCACCTAATGAGCCATCATAATTGGTTAAGACACGGCTTTGTTTCACAAATGGAAGGTTTTCACAGAAGGCGCCACCGACTTTTCCTTTTTTCGGATAGAAATCAATCCATGATTCATCAAATGCACGCTCCATCATATCTGCCATATCATCCGCAAATGGTCTGAAATGATCTAACAGATATTGTTTTGCTTCATCGATACTATAACGTTTATGATTTTCACCAAGTGGTGCAAATAAATCATACCAAGGAAGCCCATTTGCATGTCCCAGTAATTTTGCTTTCTGTTTTAAATATGCATGAAATTTAGGGAAATATTCTTTCATCGCTGTAAACATGGCATCTAATGTTTCTTTTTTCATACGGGATTGATGTAACGTCATATCTAATGGGGAAGTATAGCCACGTAATTCACTAATCGTATTTGCTTGTCCTTTGATACTGTTTAAAGCAAAAGCAATACTATCTTTAACCTGTTCATAAGAAGTAAGTTCTGCTTCATAGGCATCTTTTCTAACCTGTGGATCTCCATCATAGGCAAGATTTCTTACAGCGGACAGATTACTGTCTTCTCCACGATATACCACATTCATGGTAGAAGTCACAAATTCACGCAAGTTAGACCAGGCACTGCCGGCATTTAAATCCATCTTGGAAATGACATCTTCCACTTCATCACTCAACTGATATTTTGCATCACGTTTCGTGCTTTTCAATAAATAAGCATAAGCATGCAACTGTTCATTTTCTTCGATATAAGCATCTAATGCTTCTGTTTCCGCAATATAGCGGTTAAAGATAGAAATCGCTTTACTGATAGAAGCAGTCAGTGCCATCAAACGTGTTTGATAGTTTGAAGTTTCTACATCTGTTGTATCCGTGCTTTGACGCAAATTCACATATACGAATAGCGGATATTCTAATAATTGTAAACGTTCTAATAAATCCATCATGGTACAAAGTGTTTTCACTTCATCATCGCGAGTCAAAGATTTGCTGTATTCTTTGATTTCATTAATTAAATTTGTAAGCTTATCCAGATCCTGTGTAAATTCAGGATCATCGTATCCTTTATACAGGATATCTAACGACCATTCTTTCATAAAAAAACTCCTTTTTTTCATCATTTTCTATTATATCACGGATGAATAGAAATATGCGCTATGATAAAGAAGTTTTTCTGGCATGTACATAAATTAAATAAGCAATCGTGATCAAAAAGATGCTGTAAATGACAATCACCGGTAATGAAACCGTGACAGCTTCAAATAAAGTAATAGAACCAAATAACAGAAAGAAATAAGAACTGCCTACTTTTACAGTATTTTGACTTACATGTGAGAATATTAATTTACCCGCAAAGATACCAATTAGATTTGCAAGGAATAAGCCGAAAGCACCACCCAGAAAGACAGCCATATGTGCATCCATATGATCAGCCGCAAGGGCAACGGTCGCAAGTTGTGTTTTATCCCCTAATTCCGCAAGCATAAAGGTAAAAGCAATGGACAATACAGGAAAACGAACGGAAATATCTTTTCCTTCCTCCTCTTTACCATCTCTAAGATTCCATAAGCCAAAACCCAAAAACATCATCGCAGCTGCCATTTTTACAACTTTGATAGGAATATAATCACCAATTAAATCACCAGCGCATACAGATAAAGCAGATATCATACAGATACCAAGTCCCATTCCAATGACTACATTGCGCGTCTTATAACGATTGCATAAGGCCATCATCATAAGCTGTGTTTTATCTGCCATTTCGGCAAGAAATACTAATATAAATGTATGAAATAACATGTTATCACCAATAAAGCTTATGTGCTGATTTCACAATTATGTCTTTTTTTGACGGGACAAAACAAGATTAATTTTACTAAATATTCTAAAAATAACTATTATACACTAATATATGATACAATAAGAATGATTATTTTTAGGAAGGGAAATGATAATATGAAGGAAAAGGTGCTGTTGAAAACAAATCTATTTATATGTATCATCATCATTTTGGGATTTTTCATAACATCAATTATCAGTTATCATTCAAATAAACAGATTTTTCAAAAAGATATTGAAGAGGTATCTAATCTGACATCGGAAGGGATTTATCATAACATTGATACAATCTTCTCAAAACCAATCAATGTATCCATGACGATGGCGAATGATGTGTTATTAAAAGATTTCCTTGGTGAAGAAGCTTTGAAAAAAGATGATGATTCTTATATTAAACAAATGCAGGATTATTTAAATGCATATCGTATAAAATATGGTTATGATTCTGTTTTTCTGGTATCAAAAGAAACAAGCAGATATTATTACTACAATGGTCTTGATCGTATTTTAACAAAAGATAATCCAGAAAATGAATGGTATTATGATTTTTTAAACAGTAAAGCTGAATATGACATTAAAATCGATAATGATGAAGTCGCAAATGCAAACAATGATATCACAGTGTTTATCAACTGTGCCATTAAGGGAGAAAATAAAGAAACAATTGGTGTTGTTGGTGTTGGATTTCGAGTAAAAAACTTACAAAATTTATTGGCAAAATATGAAACTGAATATGGTATTGATACGTATTTGATCAATGCACAAGGCACAATAGAAATATCTTCCACAGACACGGCATATAAAGAAAAAAATATTTTTCAAAATGATGTCTTTCAGCAGCTAAAGAAGGATATATTGAATAAAGATTCCAATATGCAGGACTTTTGGTATCATTCAGGTAAAAGAAAAGGATATTTAGTCAGTCGCTATATTGATAATCTAGAATGGTATCTATTGATTGACCATGATACTTCACAATTACAGGCGAATTTAAACAGCCAGATCATTGGAGGATTCCTTGTTATTATTGCGGTATCACCTGTGTACTGGTCATTATTACCAATATCATTAAAAAATATAACCATACGATTGTGCGTATGACTCAGAAACATGAAAAAGAACATCGAGATATCTTTCAAAAAGCAACGGAACAAATGTTCCAGAATATCATTGAATTGGATATCACACATAATTGCTTTGGCAATATTGAAACAGAAGAATTCTTTGAAGATTTATGTGTACCAAAAGGAACCCCTTATGATGAGGCATTAAAAATTGTTGCTAGAGAACAGATTAAAGAAGAATATCAGGAAGGATATATAAAAACATTCAGTCCGGAAAATGTGTTAGATGCATATAAGAACGGCATAGAATCATTGACCTATGATTTCATGATTAGTGATGATGGTATAAGATATTACTGGATGCGTATCACTGCCCGTATCTTCACATGGGAAGAGGATAATTCCGTTAGAATGTTCTCTTATCGTCAAAATATTGATGCTCAAAAGACACAAGAGAAAAAACTGTTGGCAAATCTTGAACGAGATCATTTGAGTTCTTTATATAATAAAAAGACAACACAGGATAAAATCATCCAGATGCTGCATCAGCATCCTGAACAATTATTCGCATTCTTTATCTTAGATATTGATGCATTTAAACTGGTTAATGATCGTTTTGGACATGCAGTAGGAGATCATGTAATCGCAGATTTTGCGCATATTTTGAAAAATCAGTTTAATGAACAGGATATCGTGGGAAGAATTGGCGGCGATGAATTTGTCGCATTCATACCAGTGCATAATTATGAACAAGTGGAAAGAAAAGGTGCACAATTGGTAAAGGTTCTTCATCACAATTATCTGGAGAAAGACGTCGTTTGTCCAATATCCACAAGTATTGGTGTAGCGATAGCACCTGATGCAGGAACTGACTTTGAACAATTATATAAAAACGCAGACCGCGCGTTATATCAAACAAAGAAAAACGGTAAAAATGGTTTCACCATTTATCATAAAGAAAATTCATAAAATATACGAAAAGTAGAATGATTTAGTGAAATTATACAAATCATTCTACTTTTTTTGTTCATTTATGACCTTACAAATCTAATAATTGTTTATTATCACATATACATCACATTGTAAATAGTTTTTTTTGACATAATTTTTCTTTTTTTATTTTACCTATGCTATATTTTTTGTGAAAGGATACAGGAGGGAACATCTATGAAAAAAAGTAAAAGACGAAGGAGTATGATATATCATAAAGTGTGGAAATCATTTGCATGCTTTTTTATCATTATGCTAATGGTTTTATCCATGATGCCAAACAATATGTTGTTTGCAGAACCAAATAGTGATATTGAACATACAACGGAAACCACCGACGAACCACAGGAGGTTCAACAAGAAGAACAAGAACCAGAAAAAGAATTAAGAGGGGCACAAGATTTAAGCAAACAAACAGAACTGTTAAATTGGCAGATCGACTCAATTCTTGTAAAAGGAAACGAAGAAAAACCTGCCATGATCAAATCCAAAGATGATATTCTGGATTTAAGTAAAACAGATGCAGAAACAATCAAAGAACTGCAACTGCTTTTTACACTTCAAATATCTGAAGTAACGGATGAACATTATCTTCAAAAAGGAGATACTTTATCCATTACGTTGCCAAAAGAATTCGTGATTGATGAAGTAAAAGAGCCAGTCGCAATTTTTACATATGATCAAAAAGTATACGAGGAAAATGGATTACGTGAAGAAGATAAAAAGATCCAGATTGGCGAATATACGTTAGATAAAGAACATATCTTGCATATCACATTCACACAAGCTATCACAAAAGAGGATATGAGTGAAGTATTTGCGATACTCCCTATTACATTCTCTTTACCAAAGGATCAAAAAGATTTAACAACCATCACTTTCCCATTACAGGAAGAAAATAAAAATCTTTCTATCCTTTTGCCTGTCCAGAAAACAGAAGAAGTAAAGAAAGAAGAACCAAAAGAGGAACAGCCAAAAGAAGAACCAAAGACTGAACCAACAAAAGATGAACCAGTTTCTGATGATAAAACAGAAGCGAACACACAACCAAAAGAAGAAACAGTTGAGAAAACAGATAAAGAAAAACCAACGGAAAACGTTAAAGATGAAGTGAAAAAGGATGGCAATTTAAAACCAAATACTACCATTAAACAAGCTTTAATCAGTACAGTGCGTATTTTCCCATCAAATGTACAGGATAAAATCTTACAGACGTTAGCATCAAGCAGTCCTTATAAACAAACTTTTGTAACAGATTTGCCAGATGGGTTTGAATCTGTGAAAATCAGTGTTATAAATAAGAATGGCGGGTATACAATTACTAGCAAGGATAAGACAGTAAAATTCAGTATTTCTGCTAGTTTGAATGATGATTTTTTATATGAAACTTTTGAACAAGTTTTAGGATTTCCAGGTGCACCGGTATTATCAGATGATTATGATGCATATGAAAAAGCAGTAAGTGATTTTCTTAATACACCAGAAGTAATAGCGAAAATTGCTAAATTAGAATATACCTTTGATTTAGGGGATAATTTCGTTAGAAAAGATGTTGATAGCGAAGAAAAACCAAATGAATTAAAAAACCAAGATGGAATTAAAATTGGAGGGTATTGGATTGAAGATGGTGTAGTACATATCAAGTTTGATTATGAAATGTATAAATCACAAGGAGTTTTTGCTACTGCTAATGTTGAAGCAGAACTAAATAGTGATGTAGAATTAACTGATAAACCAAAAGATGTAGAATTTGAAAATGAAAAATTAGTATTAAAAGAAATAGGTAGTTCTGATGGTGAAGATGGTTCATCATCTGTTCCAAAATATTCTATTGAAAAAGACGCACCATTAAGTGTAATAGAACCTAAAATAGAATATACAATTGATTTGAAAGCAAATGACTCTAAAGAAACATTAGTTGGAAAACAATTAGTTGATAATATTCCTTCAGGTTTAAAAGTAAAAGAATTAATATGTAAAACAGATAATCAACCTAGAGATTTTAACTTAGTAAAAGATCAACAAGGAAATGTCATTGAGCCACAACAGTTAACATATAAGATTCCTGCTGAAGATATTCTTGAAAATTCTACCACTGCATCATATAAGGTAGTTTTAGAGCTAAATGAAAATACTTATCAGTCATTAATTAATAATGGCTCTCTTGATCAAACATTTATGAACAAAGCATCTTTGATGGATGAAGATATGAAAAATGATTTGGCTACATCTGAAGAAGTTTCAACAAAAATGAAAGTCTACTTTTTGAAAAAAGATGGACAACAACAAGATGTAAATGGTACACGTTTTAATTGGACAATAACAGCTAATACCAAACTTCCAACATTTAAAGAAGGATATTTAGTTGATACATTTGTATTCTCTGATCATAAACTTTTATCTGGTACGTCTATCACTATAGGAAATGATTCTTATCCTATCGATGATCTTGAAAAAATAGAAAATGTTAAAATTCCATTTGGAGAACTAAGTGTAGAAAAAATCAGGAAAGATATATGTGAAAATGTCCGTAGATATAAACCTTTCTATTATATTTATGATAATGGAAACAATAATGATTATGAAGATGATGAGCAAAAAGAAAAACAATTCGTCTTAATTATTCCTTTTGATAAATATCATGGTGGTGATGACAGTAAAGAAATAAAAGTACGTTATAATACTGAATTAAATTTACATGGTAATTCCATGAGTGATTTTTTAGAAAAATATCCTAACGTAATAGGAAATAAAAATATAGGAAATATTGTTAATCTATTATGGGAAAATACAGATGGAATAGGACCTAATCCAGTTCCATGGGATGATGTTACATTTAGTAAAGATGTGAATACAAATATTGATGTAATGCAAAAAAAAGGTATCAGCTATGATCCATTGACCCAGAATGTTGTTTGGCATTTAGAAGTCAATAAAATGGGTGCTGAAGTAAAAGCATTAAATGGAACAGATGTTACCATAGATGACATGTTTCCAAAAGGTGCTTATGATTTAAGTACTTTTGAAATATCTTATACAGAATATGAGCGTGCAACTTCAACAAAAATTGATGAAAAGAAGCTTGTATTGAATAGTGATTATACATTTACTGATGCAGATACTTCAACAAAGAAATTAACAATTAAGATGCCAGAATTATCGGATAATCAATATCGCGTTTATCGAATCCAAGCAGTTTTAAAAGATCCAAATGTTTTATCTGTACAAGGAAAAGGCATAGGAATTGTCAATAAAGCAAAAATTAATGCAACAGTAAATGGTAAGAATGTAAACACTATTACAGAAGCTGAAATTAAAATAGATAATACATTGATTATTAAAGATGCAGTAGGTGGTTATGATTATAAAAATCATTTATTCAAATGGAAAGTAACTGTAAATCCAAATAAATTAGATATCAAAGATGCATTAGTAACTGACACCTTAGAAAAAAATACTAGTTTTGATAAGCTTGAAAGTGTGAAAATAGTAGATCGTAATGGTAACGAAACTACAGAGTCATTGAGTCCAGATGTAGGTACTGATGTAGTAAAATTTGATCTAAACGATATTTCAGGAAAGACTTATATTTTAACATTTACAACGCAATTAGATAATACGGATGTGTTAAACACAATATATAAAAAAGATAGTTCTGAAGATAAAGCTGAATTGAATAAAGATAAAATATTTGAAAATAATGTTGTTTTAACAGGAAAAATTATAGGTAGTGAAGATGTTGCACCAGTCGAAATCACGAATGCATCAGATGCAGCTAATGTTCCAGTAAAACCAAATAGAATGGATAAGGGTGGTATCTATAATCCAGATGATGGTAGTATTGCGTGGACAATTTATATTAATAAAGGACATGCAAATTTAAAAGGTTTAAAGTTTGTTGAAAATTTAAAACTGGATGATAAACCGTTAATACACGAATTAGATCAAGATAGTGTGAAAATTCATCAAATACAGATGAATCCAGATGGAAGTATTAATACAGAAAATAAAACTGATGTAACGGATCAATTAAAAAATAGTATCACGATTGAGGGTTATGAAAGTTTCTCTATTGATTTTGGTGATCAGGATAATAAAAATACTTATATGCTTACTTTTACTACTTATCTAAATGAAGCTGCAACAGGAGCAGAAATAGCAAATGAAGTTTATTTAGATGATGGAAAAGGAAACCAAGTTGACAATTCTAATACAAGTGATGGTGGATATGATGGAAGCTATGATTTTAAGGATATGGCGCAAAATAGCCCTAGACCTAAGGTTGCGATTCGTAAAGTAAGTAGTAATAGTACAAATATACCAAATAATGCTAATTTGTTATTGAATGATGCTAAATTTCAGATATCTGCATATGAAATCACGAATCGAAGTGATAGCACTTGGAAAATAAATAGTACTCCAATAAGCAAATATACGAAACTTAATCTATCAACAAAAGGTATGGCTTATTTTCTAAATATTATGAATAAGGACAATATCGTATATAAATTAGAAGAAACAGAAGCACCTTTAGGATACATAAAGAATGCAGAACCAGTTTATTTTTACTTCATGGATATTGCCACACATTCTGATGATGAATTGAATAAAGAGTTTTATATTGATAATAGAAAAGTCATTAATATTCGTTATGGTAAAGCCGGTGATAAAATTGAACCAGTGCATGAAATTGTTGTTGAGAACACTCCATTAGATACAGCAAAATTCTCATTCACAAAACAAATTCCAGATACTTTAAAGAAAGATGGAACAGTTGCAAATTATAAATCAGCTGGGGAAGGATATAGTTTCTTACTTCACGGTACTGGAGATTTAAATGGGAAAATTAAAGATCGCATATTTCATACAGATAACAATGGACAAGTTACAATTGATGCACTTGATCCTGGAACGTATGAATTAACTGAAATTAAGTCAAATACTTATTACAACGTTGGAGGAAAATTCAACTTAACTGTTTCAATAGATAACAACAGTAAATATAATTTTGAACTACAAAATGGTACAAATGCAAACGGTTTAACGTATGATCAAACGAATAATATTCTGAAAAACGATTATGTTAGAGGAAATCTTATATTTAAAAAATTTGTACAATATCAAGATGGTGAAGAAGCTGATCATAATATTGTAAAAGGAAATCAAGAGCCATTAGCTGATGTAGAATTTACTTTAACAGCTGATACTTCAACTACTACAAATGCTGGTTATGCAAATACAGCAACATCAGGCGATGATGGAACAGTTACATTCGCAAATATACCTGTAGGTGAATATACGCTAAAAGAAATAAAGAAAGATGGATATGATGAAAATTCTAATGAATATAAAGTTACTGTAAAAGAAGTGGAAGATAAAAATAATAAACTTTATGATGATAATGGAACAGCGTATAATGGAAAGAAAGCAGAGATAAGTATTAATCCTTTATTGGATACTGCAAATAATAACAATAGTACATTATACAATACACCTGAAAAAGGGACTGTAACGTTAACTAAGGTTATGAACAACAATGACACAGGTTTAACTGGTATTGATGATAAAACTTTAGAAGGTGTTGAATTTGGTCTATATCGTAAGATTAATGGTATTGTAGCAAGTGAACCAGTATATAATGCCACTTCTGATTCTTTAGGAAAAGTGGAGTTTGTTAATGTAGAATATGGTGATTACGTTTGTAAAGAAATAACGGATTTACCAGATTTTGAAAAATATACATCTGAAATATCAATGAATCGTGGAGAAGTTACCTATGATGCAAGTATACATACTTTTAGCTTGAATTTAGGTAATGTACAAAATCAATTGTACAAAACAAATGTGAAATTCCATAAACAAGATCAAGATAACAATTCATTAAGTAATGTGAAATTTAAACTATATCGAAGAAGTTCAGAGGCAATCACTAATACATCTACACTTACTGAATTACGTGTATCAGATGATATTCGATCTTATTATCCATATTTGAATAATGAAGTTTCATCAGATGATAATGGTGATTTCACTTTATCTAATATACCTGTAGGTGATTATTTATTAATTGAAAATAGTGGAGTAAGTGATTTACAGGATGACCATAATAAGGTCGCAATCCATATCAATATCACAAAAACAAGTGTTGATGTGAAATTTACTGATACCTTTAAAGAAACTTTAACTAATGATCATTATGCTTCAGTTGATGAAAGTCAATGGAGTAGTATTAACTCTACTAACAAAACTTATAATATTGTGAATCAACGTAAATTCGCACAAATACAAATCAATAAGATATATGGTGAATTAGATGGAAATAGCTATACTAAAAAAGATTATAGTCAACCATTAGCTGGCGCCAAATTCTTGATATCTACTAGAAATGAAAATAAAACTACACCACTTATCTACGCCACTACAAATTCTAATGGTAATTTTGATTATAAAGATGGAAGATTAATAGGTAAAGATGAAAATGGAGAACAAATCAATAAACGTCTATATTATGGAAGCTATACAATTAAAGAAATATCTACAGTAAATGGATACGAAGTTGTACAAGATGAAGTAGATTTTGATTTAAACGATGATAGTGATACAGCTTCTCATGGTGGTACTGCATGGCTAGTGAACGAGGGTAAAAATCAAAGTGAAATTACTGTTAGTAATTCAAATGATCAAACATTTATTGATCCTATTATACGTTCTAAGGTTTCTTTGACGAAATTAGGTAATAGTGGACAACCATTGACAGATGCAGAATTTACTGTAAAAGATGGTAATACAGAAGTTGCTTATCTGACATATAAAGACGGTAATTATGTATTAACAAATAGCAATGGAAATCAAACATTGGATGAGAAAAAAGGAAATATCCCATATCTATATAAAGATGGCGATGTATATAAACTATTATCTGGAACATATCAAGTAGAAGAATCTAAAACACCTGCTGGTTATCGTAAAGGAAGTTTCCAATTAAATATTTCAGATACAGATGGAACAGTTACGTTAAGTAATCCACAAAATTGCGATATTGATGAAACAACTAATGAAGTCACAGATTTACCTATTATTCTGCATATTGAAAAACAAGATTTATCAAAAAATGAATTAACTGGTGCTGAATTTAGTATTAAAGGTGAGTTTGTGGATGGTGAAGGAACAAAAACTTTATCAGATGCAATTAAACTTCAATTAAAACCTAATGTTGAGTACACTATCATAGAAACCCAAGCACCAAATGGTTATATAATGTCGGATAAACAACCAATTATAAAATTTGATGAAACTGGTAAAGTAAGTATTGAAAATAATGCAGATAATACGATTGCTTTAAAAGATAATACTGTGATATTTAAGAACGCTCCAATTCAAATTGATCTGTTGAAAAAAGAAAAAGATACAAATAAAGTATTAGCAAATGCTGAATTCACATTAAAAGGTACATTTGCTAATACTACTGAATCAGAAATTACAGGGTTAAAAACTGATGATGAAGGAAATCTTTCTCTATACAGCTCTAACTGGAATTTGATTGGCGGAAATAAATATACATTAACTGAAACCAAAGCACCTGATGGATACATTCTTGCACCTGATATTACATTTACAGTAAAAAAAGATGGTACAATTACGGATATTTCTAATAGCTCTACTACTACTGATGATAAAAAAGTTATCGTAGAGAATACTCCAATTACAGCATCACTTAAGAAAATCGATGCAACAAATAAGCAACCTATAGAAGCAACATTCAATTTATATGATGTTACTGCAAAAACTAATAAAGAATTTACTACGGTGAATGGTTTATATGATTTTAAATATCTAGTTCAAGGACATACATATCAGATTACAGAAGTTGTAACACCTGTAGGTTATGAAGTTCCAAAAGATCCAGTAAAAGAGTTTACTGTTCAGACAGATGGTACTTTAAAAGTTGGAGATAGTACTATCGAAAATAATCTGATTGTAATTGAGAATATTAGAAAGACTGGAAAAATGGAATTGATAAAAGTTGATAGTGATAAGAAAACAGTGTTAGAAGACGCAGAATTCACATTAACGGGACCAAATAAATATTCCAAAATATTAACAACGAATAAAGATGGAAAAATATCAGTAGATAATCTTTCATGGGGAGAGTATACATTAGTAGAAACCAAAGCACCAAATGGTTATAAACTTGATGCTAAAGAACACAAATTTACTATTGATAGTAAAACGCTTTCTGTAAGTTCCATAGATGGTGAAGTTCTCACAAATCAAAAGAATAGTGTAATTATTCAAAAAACGGATATGAATAGTAATAAATTATCCGGAGCTACTTTCTCAATTAAAGATGTTACAGAAGACTTTGATGCTGATGAGCATAATAAATTGATTGAAAGTGTTTTGAATGATCAAGATTCACAGGTTATAACATTAGAAGGTGTTTTGATTGGTGGTCATACTTATGAATTATCTGAAACCAAAGCACCAGATGGCTATCAACGTGTAGTTGACACTGTACGATTTAAAATGAATGAGTATGGAGCAATCAAAAACGTTGGTACATGGGATGAGCAACATTTCGTTTTAAAAGCAAATATGATTACTGTAAAGGATAATCCAATTACTGCTACATTAGTAAAGAAAGATGATAAGAATAATCTACAAAGTGGTGTTGAATTCACTATTAAACCAGCGGAAGACTCAAAATTTCTTAAAACACCTGAACAACAGCCTTTAATCACAAATGATAATGGTGAAATTGTGTTGGATGGTTATCTACTACAAGGAAATACCTATATCGTTCATGAAGAAAAAGCGTTGAATGGTTATTCCTATGAAGAAGACCGTACATTAACTGTAAATGAAGATGGTATCGTTTCATGGAGTGTTAATGGTAAAGAAATGGATAATGTATTTACAGATCATGCATTGAAGTTTGATATTGTGAAGGTGGATGATGCTGGAAACAAGATTAAAGATAAATTATTCAAACTAACGGATTCAGATGGTAATGAATGGGCAGTTATTAGCAATGCTGAAGGTGTATTGATTGATCGTAATAGTAGACAACCTCTTGCAAAAGAATTAGCAGCTGGTAAATCTTATACGCTGGAAGAATCCAAAATGGAGAATAGTCCATATATCAATTTACATAGTGCAATCACCTTTGATATTACACGTCAGGGAACTCTTGATAATGTGGAATATCATAAAAGTGATAACGTGGCATTATCTAAAGACTCTCTACATTTACAGATCACCAATGTACAGACAACCGCAAACTTTAAAAAAGTAAATGCTAAAGGAGAAGTAGTTGTTGGCGCAAAACTTGCAATATATGCGGACACTAATGGTGAAGCAGGAAATGAAGAACCATACAGCTGGACAACGGATAAAGATATTCATACAATCAAGATGTTGCCACAGGGTACATATTGGTTGAAAGAAGTAGAAACACCTTATGGTTATATCACTGCAAATCCTATTCAGTTTACTATGGATGGAAAAGGTGAACTGAGTATAAATAACAAAGAAGGTTCTGTTGAAAACCAGACGATTATCATGACAGATGAGCTTGTGAAAGGGCACGTTAAGATTGAAAAACAAAGTGATCAGGGTGTTGCTTTATCTGATGTAGTCTTTGATTTATATCATGCAGATGGTAAATTGATTGCACAAAATCTTACAACAGATAAGGATGGCAATTGGTACAGTGAAGGCTCTAAAGAATTATCAGCTGGACTAGAAGCAGGTAAATATTATATTCAGGAAACAAAGACACAGGATGGATATCAGTTGCCTGAGAATAATAAAACATTCTTCACTATTGCTGGCAAGGATACAGCTGGTATAATTACACAGCCTGACGTAATTAGCGTAGAAGTTAAAAATCAGCCATATCAAAGAACACTTCATATCGTGAAGAAAGATATCGAAGATGACGCTGTGATTCCTAATACAATGTTTACATTACAAAGAATCAAAGATGGTAATGGTAAAGAGGTTACAGAAGATGTGATGACGAAGGTAACTGGTGAAGATGGTACATTATCCTTTACAATGAATCAGAAAGGTACATATCGCTTAAGTGAAACAACACCTGCAAATGGTTATGTTCTAGGAAAAACACCTTATGTGAAAGAATTTGTATTAGATGATACAAGTGCTGCTTCTATTACCTTAGAAGAGGGCAATACGATTTATAATGAACGTGCGACTGGTGTAATGCAATTGGTAAAAACAGATGATCTAAGTAAAGAAGCATTAAATGGTGCGGTATTTACACTATATCAGGGTGATAAAAAACTTGGTGATTTCACTACAGGAAATAGTTATGCGAAAGATGCATCCGGTAACTGGAATGCGGAAAGTGGAGAAGAAGGCAATCTGAAGATTTCTGGATTGTCATGGGGTGATTATGTCATTAAGGAAACAAAAGCCGCAGATGGATATCAGCTGGAAAACAACGAAGCATCCTTTACAATTGGTAAATCAGGCACGGACATGATTTTGGAAGTTAGCGATATTGCAATTACCAATTTACGTACAAAATTCACATTCAAGAAACTTGCGACATATGTGGAAAGTTGTTCCGATGAAACATTAGGTACAGGCGCATTGCCTGGCAATTCCACAAAAATATTGCAGGGTGCTGAATTTAGTGCATATGATGAAACAGGTAAACTGTTCGCAAGTGCAATTAGTGATGAGTTTGGAAATGTAACATTTGAAAAGATGCTGGCAAACCATACATATACCATTAAAGAAACAAAGGTTCCTACTGGTTATATCGATCATAAATCTGTATATCAGGTACATATTGATGAAAACGGTCAATGTGGTGAATTGATAGATACTTCTGCAAATAAAGCAGTAAAAGAAGTTATCAATGATTTACAGCGTACAGATATCGTATTGAAAAAAGTAAGTGAAACCAATCCGGATAACATGATTCCAAATTCTGTTTATGGATTATATCGTATGCCAAAGACTAGATTCTTCAGATCAAGAAATGTGGATGCTGAACCACAATTGATCGCAACCGCAAAAACAGATCAAAATGGTATTTTACGTTTTGAAGGTGTATTGATGAATCAGGATTATATGATTAAAGAACTGATTGCTCCAGATGGCAGTCAGCGAAGTGAACATCCAATCACCATCACCTTTGCGATGAAAAATGGAGAAGTTGTTCTTACAAACTTTGACGATGGAAAAGGTACCGCAAAACTGGATGAAGAAGGCAATATCGTATGGTATGAACCGGATGTTATCGTAAGTTTTGATAAAGTGGATGAAAAAGGTAATCCGCTTGCGAATGCAACCTTAGAATTATTAGATAAAGATGGTAACGTTGTAGATACATGGACAACAGATAAAGAAGCACATGTAGCTATCAATTTATTGAAGGCAGGCGAGCAGTATACATTAAAAGAAACCAAAGCACCTGCTGGATATACACTGGCAAATGATATCAGCTTTATCGTAGAAGAAAAGGATTTAGGACCGAATGAACAATTTGTTCAAAAGGTCACAATGCAAAATACACTTACCAATTTGATTGTTGAAAAACATGATAAAGACAGTGGTAATGTATTAGAAGGTGCACAATTTGTTATCTATGATACGCATACCATGGAAGTTATGAAGGATTATGCGGGTAATGAATTGAAGTGGACTTCAAAGGGTATGGATCAATTTGTCGGAGTACCGGCAGGGGATTATATCCTGAAAGAAACTATGGCACCAGATGGTTATCAATTAGCGAAAGACCTTGCCTTCACATTAACAGAAAATGGTGTATTGCTTGTGGATGGCAAAGTCGTTGATAAACTTGTTGTTGTGGATGAGCGAAAAGTGGATGAAGTGATTACACCAACGCCGCCAGTTGACACAGGTGATCAAACGCAGGTCAATATGTATCTTGCCATGTTGTCTGTATCTGTGATGGCACTAGGTGTCTTGATCAGAAAATTATGGACATTGAATAGAAAGGCTTAAATGAAAAGGTTCTGATATAAACATATCAGAGCCTTTTTTGAATATAGAAAAAGCTGTATCACAATAAGTGACACAGCGCTTAAGCTTTATTCTTGAATGTAGGCCAATACCAGTTTCATAGTGGCTTCTACACCTTGATAATGTGTACGCTCCATACCATGGCTTGCGTGAACACCCGGGCCAATTAAAGCACCACGAATGTTGTTTCCACCTTTTAATGCTGCACTGACATCGCTGCCATACTGAGGATAGATATCTACAGCATATGGCAGTTCGTTTTTCTTTGCTAAATCGATTAATTTGCTGGTCATTTCATAATCATATGGACCACTGGAATCTTTTGCACAAATGCTGACATCGTATTCTGTACATGCTAAGTCAAGACCAATACATCCCATATCTACAGCAATTAATTCATCTATTTCTTCTGGAATCCATGACATGCCATGACCGACTTCTTCATATGTACTCATCATAAAGATACAATCATATGCAGGTGTGATATTTTGATCTTTCAGTTCTTTTAATACACCAGTCAAAATCGCCACACTAATTTTATCATCTAGGAAACGGGACTTGATAAAGCCGCTGTCTGTGATGGTTACTTTAGAATCATATGCCACAAAATCACCGTTAGCAATACCCAGTTTTTCTACATCTTCTTTTGTTTTTACTACTTCATCAATTCTGACTTCCATATTGTCAATGGTGCGTGGTGTTTTGCTGGCATCTGGATATACATGTACAGCAGGTGTTGTACTTAATATCGTACCTGTATATACTTCGCCATCTCTTGTATGAATATTACAATATTCTCCATCAAGAGTTGGAAGCATTGGTCCGCCAACAGTGGTTAATGCAAGATAACCATTTGATTTAATAGAGCGTACCATAAGTCCCAGCGTATCACAATGGGCACAAAAACCAATGGTTTTTTCACTGCTTTGTCCTTTTACATACACCAGCAGGTTGCCCTTTGCACTGCGTTTGGTTTCATAGCCAAGTGCAGTGACTTCTTTCTCCACAAAGTCAATGGCTGCTTTCGTGTAGCCACTTGGACTGTCGATGTGCAACAGCTCCTTTGCAAAATTCAATACATAATCCTTATTCATAAATATCCTCCTTGTTTATAGCTTAGCTAAGGCTTGTTTTAATTCATTCTGACGATTGACACATGCATATTGTTCATTTAACAATTGATCTTGTAAAGATGTAATCGTTGATAGACAATCACGTAAGGCTTTTAGATTTTTATCAATTTTTGATTGTGCCATGATATCAAAAAACATATTGTCAAAGAAAATATCAGCACCGGATAACCAGCCTTCGATGGATACATCAGGTAATTCTACCTGTTTGACATCATTGACTTCTTTTTGAAAACGATGCAGATTTTCGGATAATTCCGCAATCTTTTTCTGTGCCCCGTCAATATGGGAATGTTTGATTATGGAACTCATCATACCACCACCAAACATATCAATAGTACCCCATGTTGAAGCATTTTCCATTTCTTTGACTGCGGCTTTTAACTGGTCTGTGACCACATATCCGGCTTCAATGGCTTCCATTAATTCTTTTTCCATCAATTGTTCTTTTTCTAAACGATGATACAGTTCTTTGGCTTGTTCACTGTGTTCTCCATGCATCGTATCTTCCATCTGTAAACGATATAATGCTTCTCTAATAGCATCTTCCTGTTCGATTTCTTGTGTACATTCTTCTAATTTTCTTTGTAAGACTTCCGCTTCTTCCTGCAGCTGCTTTACCTGAATGCTTGCCTGTAGTGCTTCACGTTCTTCCTTGGCAAGACGTTCTTCTTTATCATGGGAAAACCATGCAATGACATTTGATAAAGAGGCATGCTGAAGCTTTTCAACATCACGGTTTTCTTTCTTCAATATTTCATAAGCAATCAAAAGCTTCGCATCATTTTCATCAATACGCTGTTGAAGCTCCACCTGATAATCCTTTAAAGATTCTATTTTATGTAAACGATGTTTCAATGCGGTTATTTTTTCATTCATAAATTTCTCCCATTATTTACTGATGTAGACACCATCCTGCTGATCGATTTCTTTTACTTTGACACGAATGACTTCCTGTAAAGAGCTTGGAATATTTTTACCAATATAATCTGCGCGAATCGGCAATTCACGATGTCCTCGATCTACCAGAACAGCTAATTGTATTTCACTTGCTCTGCCAAAATGCATGATCGCATCCATAGCAGCTCTTACGGTTCTTCCTTTAAACAACACATCATCCACCAGTACGACTTTTTTGCCTTTCACAGGCATTTCTAAATCAGGAATCGGATAGGCTTCTTCCAAATCATCCCGCCAGTGTGAAACATCCAAAGCATAACAAGGGACTTTACAATCTTCAATATGTTCAATCATATCACATAAGCGGTTGGCTAATATTTCACCACGAGTCTTAATACCAACGAATACTACATCATTGACGCCTTTGTTATGTTCAATGATTTCATGGGCAATACGTGTCATAGAACGACGCATGCCGATTTCATCTAATATTTCTTTTGTTTCCATGTATCCTCCATTTTAAAACAGATCCAGCAGTTCATCCTTGCTCATGCGGGTAATGATACCCTCATTGCTGGAAATGATTGATTCACTTAAATCTTTCTTCAAATCTTGTAAATGTAAAATCTTTTCTTCTATAGTATCCTTCGCAATCAGTTTAATGACCTGTACATTGTTATGCTGTCCAATACGATATGCACGATCGGTTGCCTGATTTTGGGCAGATACATTCCACCATGGATCAAAGTGAATAACAACCTCTGCACTTGTTAAATTCAATCCAGTACCTCCGGCTTTTAATGAAATTAAGAAGATACAGGTATCATCATGGTTAAAGGCATTGACCATCTGTTGACGTTTGATCTTTGGAGTCGATCCTTTCAACAGGTAATAAGGAATATCCGCATCAATTAATTCTTTTTCTAACAGGGACAATAAACTTGTGAACTGTGAGAATAATAAAATCTTTTTGCCAGATGCACGACAGGTTTCTATATATTCCATGCAGGCACGAATCTTGGCACCGACACCTTCATAGTTTTCATATAATAAACGAGGATCACAACATAGCTGACGAAGTCTTGTTAACATGCTCAATACCATGATACGACTTTGAGGTAAGCCATGTTCCTTCATGTTTTCCTTTAAATCCTCTTTCATCATTGCGACATTCGCAAGATATAATTTACTAGCTTCTTCATCCATTTCTACCAGCATCGTATGTTCACTCTTAGGTGGTAATTCTTTTAATACATCCTTCTTCACACGACGTAAGATGAATGGTTCTACCAAACGTTTCAATTCTTTTAATGTGACAGGATCATTTTCTTTTACGATAGGATATTCATAATATTTTTTAAAATATGGATAAGTATACAGATATCCTGGCATCAGATAATCGAAGATACTCCATAATTCTGCCAGTGAGTTTTCAATCGGCGTACCTGTTAATGCAAAGCGGTGTACGCTTTGCATTGCCTTGACACTTGTGGCATTCTTGGTGTTATGGTTTTTGATATATTGTGCTTCATCCAATATCTGATATTGAAACAAGATATCTTCATAGGCTTCTACATCACGTTTTAAATAATCATAAGAAGTAATCAAAACATCATAATCTCTACTGTTGGCAATCTTTGTTTTACGATCTTCACTGCTTCCTGTAATAATCAGACTGGTAAGTGTTTCAGAGAATTTTTCTATCTCACTTTGCCAGTTTAATATCAAAGAGCTTGGACAGACAACCAAAGACTGACTTTCTGGATGATGGGCTTTTTCATCTTCCAAAAGTGTGATGATCTGTATAGTTTTACCAATTCCCATATCATCTGCCAAAATGCCACCAAAGCCATAATCAGACATGGTTTTCAGCCAGCGGAAACCTACTTTCTGATAATTACGCAAAATAGATTTTAAAGAATCCGGTACTTTGTAGTCCGCATCCTGAACGTTTCTGATACCACGCAGGATATCCTTAAAGCTAGTATCACGATCAACTTTGATCATATTGACTTCTTTCATACTAGAATCTAAATATAAAGAACGATATTTATCTACTTTGATGACACCACTGCTGATTTCTTTTTCTTCTACATGCATACCATCAAGGATGGAACTTAATTCGGATAAGGCACTGTCCTCTAGATTCACAAAAGAACCATTCTTCATACGATAATATTTCTTATGCATACGATAGCTGGACAATACATCCTGTAATTCATCAATTGGGAAGTCAAAGGTATCAAAATTGATTTCCAATAAATCACTTTCAATACGTACACCCATACTGATATTGACGCTTTCACGAATTTCCAGCTTTTTGAATTTATCTGTAGCATAGATATCACACATACTGTTTAATTCTTCAAATCCATGCTGTAAGAATTCATAAATCGCATCCTGAGAATTCTCAATATAGGCAATGCCTTCATTGGCATCAATTCTTGTCATATATTTTGTAAATACCAAACGAACGGCGATCTCTTCATTGAAGTTTCGTGATGTGGATAACATATCACAGGAGAAAGCGTTATATTCATCTTTACCATAGGTATAAATCAATTTGGCACTGATGACATTGTTTTTTGGCATATCAATATATACCTTGCATTCTAATGGCAAAGGCGCAAATTCAGAAATATCCACACCATGAAAGCTCATCATGGAACGAATATTCATCAATACATTATTAAAGAACCCTGGCATTAAATCTTTGCTTAATACGAAGGCGCCTTTTTTCTCCAGAAAGGCCTTTAGAAATGGTGTTGCCTTTTTACTATATTCTTCATCACAACGATGTAAAATGTTATCTTTTAATATATAGGTGTGCGTTCTGCCTTCTAAGACACGATAATCTAAATCAGGTAAAGAAATCTGATACATTCCTTTTTCATCTATTTTCACATCTACATGAAAATCGGGATTTTGATCAACGAATTTCACATTGATCAGATTTTTTTCTTTACGACGCTGCATGACATCCTTTCCTGCATACATCATAAAGAATTCATCCAGGGCATCTTTTGTCAGACATAAATTCCTTGCCTGTGGTGCACTTTTCAATGCTTCTTTACTATTGAAATAATAGGTATCATGTTCATGTGCTTGTAAGAACTGAATCAAAGGAATACTTTCTTCATCAAAGCTATGAATGTTATGCAGAAATTCCAGCTCTTTGCCATATCCCTTTTTTACATTATGTTCTACATCATATAGAAACTGCGAGATATCTTTGATAATATATTTTTTGGTATTTCCAATCTTTAATGTCACAGCTAGAATTCGTTTCTGACGTAATTCAAATACTGGTTCTAAATGAACAGCATTTTTTAAATTCATTGCCAAAGAGGTATACACCAATTGCTCCTCATAGGCATTCATCAAACGAATAGCTATTGGATCCTGCATTGTTTTTATCGGAGCCTGTTCCACTTTACGAAGCTCTTGATCGGTTTGTATCTTCAATAATACAGCGACACAATGCGGGCAAGACGCAAAATTTTTCTGGTGTGCAGGGCAGTTGCATATATGGGCACGTACCAGATAATCATCCTTATCGACAGACATATTGACTTCATAGTAATGCTTCTGATCCTTTACTGTCGCATTGATCAATATGATTTTATCATTAGAAAAATCATCAATATCCAAAGAAACGATGGCATTTTCTTCCATCAATTGTTTGCCTTTTTCAAAGACTTCTTCTTCGATTGCGAAATCTTTTATCTGTGCTGTTGTAAATTCCATGTAATCACCATGCTTTCCGTTATCTTATTGTATCATTTTTTATGAAAAAATGCTCGTATTTGTTGTATAATGATTCAAGAAAGAACGCATAATTTTTCTTTGGAAATCATAAAATGTCAGTTCTTGTAAAAGCAGAAAAGTATTTTGCATATATTTGAAGGGGAATTACATAATGAAACAACAGAAAATCAAAATTTCAATACTTGTGATATTGTTATGTATCATTTTAGTTCTAATAAGCATCTGGAAAATCACCAATAAAGAAACTACGAAAGCTTTTATGGCAGCTCCCATCGATCGTATCAGCCAAATACCAAAGAAAGAGCCAACACTGTTATCTATGCTGAAAACGGCCACAAAGCCAATGGGGTCCACGATGTATGTTTATGGTGGTGGCTGGAATGAAGCAGATACGGGTGCAGGAAAAGAAGCAGTCAGTATAGGATGCAGTCCTGAATGGAACACATTTTACCAATTGCAGGATCAAAATTATGATATAAATGTAAGCAGCTATCAGATTCATGAGGGATTAGATTGTTCTGGTTATATTGGATGGATTTTATACAATACCTTCCATACATTAGATGGAGAAGAAGGATATGTGATGAAAGGGGAAGATATGGCCAAGGTATTCTCACAAAAAGGATGGGGAACATATATACCTAAAAGTCAGGTGAAAGACTATCAGCCCGGAGATATCATGAGTAGTGATTGTGAAGATTGTGCCCATGTCTATATGGTCGTTGCCAGTTGTGATGATGGTAGTATTCTATTATTTCATAGTTATCCCCAGGGGGTACAGTTAAATGGTACAGTGGATAAACAAGGGAATCAAGAAAGTGAAGCTGTAAAACTGGCAGAAAAATATATGCGTCAATATTGTCCTGAATGGACAAATAAATACCCATTAGAAATACTGGATAAAAAGTTTTTGACACATTATGCTCAGATGCGCTGGGATACCACAGATAAAGGAGTCATTACAGATACTGAAAAAATAAAAGAAAAAAGCGCAGAAGAAATCCTGCAGCTGATATTCTCATAAGAAAGGAGTGGTTTTTATGCATACAAAAGATTGTATCATGACAAAAGATATAAAACAGGAGGTGTATCGTAATCAAAACCGCACGCAAAAGTTAATGGTGTTGTTTCCAGGCATGGGATATACCTGTGATAAGCCATTATTACACTATGCAAAAGCATATGGTTTTCTCAAAGGATATGATATTTTGTGCATCAATTATGGCAAGATGACATTTGATAAAACAAAAGTCTTATCATCCATTGCACCTGCATATGAAATCGCAAAGGAAGCCTTAAATATGATGAATATAACCAATTATGAGAAAATTATATTCATCAGTAAAAGTCTTGGTACAGTTGTGGCAGGACAGTTGTCTAAGGAATATGCTATGGATATTCAAAATATCTTCTTAACACCTTTAAAAGAAACGATACCTTATATGGAAAATAGTGAAGATGTGACCATCAGTGGAGATCATGATCCCATGTTATCAAGCGATGATTTACAATTGATTCAAGAACAACCGATTACATCCTTTCTTTTTCCAAATACCAACCATTCCTTAGAAGTGGAAAAAAATCCTGTTCAAAGCATTGATTATTTGCATCAAGTGGCAAAGATTTATGAAAAGATATGCGTATAAGGAATCTGGAAAATGAAAGAAACTATTGTAATCGATACGCAGTTTGATTTTACATCAGATTCACCAAGATATTGGGATCATTTCTGGGAAAACCGAGATGGATTAGGCGTAGGCAACAGTGATCCGGATGTCAGTAGTAAAACACTTCAAAAATATCATCAGATATTATGGAGTAAGCCTTTACCTAATGGAGAATATATGGATTTAAAAATTGGTTCTGGCAGTCGATATTTGACATGGAAAGAGTTTCGTTTTGGGAGTGATTCCATTACTGCCAGTTTTCGTTATAAAGATTATAAACTGATGAAAGAAATTGATAAAATGATACCTGATTATCACAGCTTTATGGAAGACTTTATCAGAAAAACATATACGATTGGTGGAATGATGATATTTCCTAAAAGACGTGGTGGAATCAATCAGGCAAGAGGTTTTCATGCGCAAATAAGAGATCGATGGGATTTGACATTAGAATGTATTAGAAAGTATTATCTTCATGAAAAAGCCCTTTGTATGATACTTTGCAGGCAGATAAGGATTTTTTTGATCTGTTTGTGGATTTTAAAGGGTTCGTTGATTTTTTCTATTTACAGGATTGTGTAAATGAAAAGGAGGATTCTATTATTTTCTGGTTTAAAGATGATGGCTTTACTGGAAAAATATTGCCTGAAACTGTAGATGAGTATGTGTTTTGGTTAAATCATAATCTGGAATTTGTAAAACGTAGAAATATAAGAATCCAAAAAGCGATAAAGAATAAGTGAAGTTGATACACTTTTTCTTTCGCTTTTTTATTGTATATCACTTTTATTATAGTATAATAAAAGTGGTGATGCTAATGAATAATCAAATATTAAAAGATGTGAAGAAACATCATTTATACAACATCATGAACGATTTATTGATTCATAAGGATGCAACAATGTCTGAACTTATTAGGCGTACTGCATTATCACAGCCAAGTGTAAGAAATATGATACGACTGTTGGAGGAACATGCAATGATTCAAGAAATTGGAAATGATGCATCCAATGGAGGGCGTTGTCCTACACGTTTTGCGATACAGAAAAAAGACTATCGTATTTTATGTATTTACGCACAAACAAAAGGCATGTGTTATCAGCTGATTCATTATGATAAGCTGATAATGGAAGGAACATGTGGTCAAAAAGATGATGAGGCAATGGAATCTTATGTATTAGATTTGATTCATACACATGCGATAGATTGTTGTGTGATTGCTGTTGATGGAATTGTGAAAGATGATCAATATATCACAGATCATAAGGATACATTTGAACATCATAAATGGGTAAGCAGCTTAAAGAAACGGGTACAACAAATACCTGTTTATTTAGAAAATGATGTCAAAGTAATGCATTTAGGGCAGTACTTTCATGAACCAATCTCACGTTCTTTCTATTTACATATCAATGAAGTCGGCATAGGAAGCTCTTATATGGAATTGGATATTCCCCTTTATGGTGCGAATGGTTTATTGGGGGAAATCGGATTGATCCCTATACGGGCACAGTCATTAAATCAACGCATCCGTTCATGTCAAACACAGGCACAATTCAATGAAGAAATGCTAACTTTACTTAGTATGATCATCACAATGCTGGATCCTAATCGTATCTATATATCACTGCAGGTCACATGGGCATATGAAGAAGAAACCATAAAAGATATGTTGAAACGATATATCCATATACCCTTGAAAAACAATATTCAAGTTGATGATGATTATCAAAAACGATTATTTGAAGGCATGGTTTATATTGGTATACAAAATATAATGAAGGAGAAAATAGAAAGACTATGAAAAAAACATACAAAGCGATTATTTATGATATTGATGGTACCGTGTTAAATACGCTGGCAATGAATATGTATCCTTTGATGAAAATCATTAAAGAAGAAACAGGGGAGGACTGGACTTATGAAGAAGTTTTAAAATTTGCGGCTTATCCTGGAATGAAAGTCATGGAGGAATTAGATGTAAAAGATAAAGAAAAGACATATGCCAGATGGGTACAATATGTAAATGAGTATGAAGAAGGCGCAACCTTATATGAAGGCATGGAAGATGTATTAAAAGGCTTTCAGGCACATAATGTTTTACAGGCAGTTGTTTCTGCGAAAACCAAACAACAGTATCAAATCGATGTGGTAGAGAAAGGATTGGATCAATATATGTTTACCGCTATTTTAGCGGATGATACACAACAACATAAACCAGATCCACAGCCATTATTAGAATGTTTAAAACGTCTACAACTACAGCCTGAAGAAGTTATTTATATCGGAGATGCATTATCTGATTATCTGGCTGCGAAAAATGCACATATAGATTTTGGATATGCAATGTGGGGAAGTGTATCAAGTGAGGGAATTATAGATCCTGCATATATGTTTGAGAAGCCGTTGGATGTTTTAACTTTATTGGAAAAAACAGAAATGGAAAAAATGCTCGCAGGAGAATTATATGATTGTGGGGATCCTCAGCTGATGGCACAATGGCATAAAGCCAAGAATCTCATGCGCACATATAATCAATTAGATTCTGAAGATTCAGATGGTAAACAAAAGATTTTAAAAAGTTTATTAGGAAAATGCGATCAGGTATGGATTACCTCTCCATTTTATGTAGATTATGGCTGTAACATTTATATTGGTGAACACACGGAAATCAATATGAATTGTACATTTTTAGATGATAATAAGATCGTCATAGGAAAACATGGACTAATTGCGCCGAATGTAAATATCTATACAGCATATCATCCAACACATTATATGGATCGTTTTGGAGAAGATACAGGGGATGGTTTTCAATTCTGTAAAACTGAAACTGCACCTGTGATCATTGGTGATTATGTGTGGATTGGTGGAGGCAGTGTGATACTACCGGGTGTACATATTGGAGATAATGTTGTAATAGGCGCAGGAAGTGTTGTGACACATGATATCCCATCAAATGTTATCGCATATGGAAATCCTTGCAAGGTTATAAAAGAAAATAAACGTCAAAAATAGGATGAAAAAAAGGAAGCTTATGACTGATTGACACGTATCAGTATAAACTTCTTTTTTGTTATATTTTTTCAAATACGGAGGCTGGAGCACCACATACAGGACAGATATAATCTTCAGGTAAGGTTTCACCTTCATAAATATATCCACAGATGGTACAACGCCAGCCTTTCTTTTCACTGTTTGCCTGATAACTGCTGGCATTCTTAGGTGTTGTACCATTTTTTACTTTGTGATAATACGCATAAGTCATCACTTCTTCATCAGATAAAATCTGTGCGTCTACAACTTCTCCAATGAATAACATATGGGTACCAATATCTAATTTCTGTACAACATTACAAGAAAGAAGTGCTGCCACATGTTCGTTTACATAAGGAATGCCACGTGCATCACGTTCATATGATATCCCATCAAATTTGTCATGATCTTTACTGCTTTGAAAACCAAAGCGTTTAATCATATCCATGGATACATCCTGTGTTAATACAGTTGCGTTAAACATACCGGATTTTTCTATTATCTGTTGTGTAAAATTGTTTTTATTGACCGCAACACTAACCTGTATAGGCGTTGCCGTCACCTGATGAAGGGTATTGACTACACATCCTGCATCTTTACCTTCATGGGTAGCTGAGATAATATATAAACCATAACTTAATTTAAACAATGCTGTTTCATTCATATTGAAATCCTCCTTTTTAAGAATTATTCTTAATTTATATTTATAGTATGAACCAGAAAAGGGGTTTTGTATACTCAAATGCTCTTATATTTTTTCGTGATTATAAGAAAGGAATTTGGTATAATAGAAATACATAAAAAGGGGATGGAAACCGTGAAAGTACAAGATAAAACACGATTTAAGCTGGCAAAATCTATGAAAGAACTAATGAAAAGCAAACCACTTGATAAAATAACCGTCACAGATATCGTGGAAAACTGTGATGTCAGTCGTCAAAGCTTTTATCGTTTGTTTCAGGATAAATATGATTTGGTGAACTGGTATTTTGAAGTACTTGCCCAACAATCTTTTAAACAAATGGGTGTTTTATATACGCTAAAAGAAGGCTTGATGAAAAAGTTTCAGTTTATTGAACAGGAATATGTGTTCTTTGCGCAGGCATTTGCTTCACAGGATAATAATTCATTGATTCATTATGATTTTGAATGTATTTATAATTTCTATAAGAATCTGATTGAAACCAAAAATAAAGCACCATTGACTTCAGAATTATCTTTTCTCTTAGAGATGTACTGCCATGGTTCTGTAAGCATGACTATGGAGTGGATTGCGACTGACAGAAAACAGGCGATTGAAACAATCGTGGACTTATTGATTGAAGCGCTGCCTGATAAATTGAAGGAACAATTAAAAGAGTTATTGTAAGGTAAGAAAATATTATAATATGAGTATTGAAGATGAGAGGAGGGAATACACAAAAAGGCATCAATAGAGGCTTGCCATTGGAAAAACTATCCTACACATATATAAAAAAGATGTTTGATGATTCAAATTGTGAAAAATGTGACAAACATGAATATCTGTAACTTGCTTATGTGAAAGCGCTTTATTAAAATAAAGGTAGCGAAAAACAAAGAAAAAGGAGTGTTGAAACATGGCAAATCGCTTTATTTTAAATGAAACTAGTTATCATGGATATGGGGCAATCAAGGAAATTGTCACTGAGGTAAAAGCAAGAGGCTTTCAAAAAGGATTGATCGTTACTGATGCAGATTTAGTAAAATTTGGTGTTGTGAAAAAAGTAACGGATCTATTAGATGAGGCTGGATTACCTTACGAAATTTATGATAAAGTAAAAGCAAATCCATCTGTATCTGTTGTACAGGGTGGTGTAGAAGCATTTAAGCAGGCTGGCGCTGATTATTTAATCGCTATTGGTGGAGGTTCTCCACAGGATACTGGAAAAGGTATTGGTATTATTATCAATAATCCAGAATTTAGTGATGTCGTATCCTTAGAAGGTGTTGCGCCTACAAAAAACAAAGCGGTACCAATGATCGCAGTTGCTACTACTGCTGGTACTGCCGCAGAAACTACAATCAATTATGTAATCACAGATGAAGCAAAACGTAGAAAATTTGTATGTGTGGATACACATGATATTCCAGTTGTGGCTATCGTTGATCCTGATATGATGAGCAGTATGCCAAAAGGTTTGACAGCATCTACTGGTCTTGATGCATTAACACATGCCATTGAAGGTTATACAACCTTAGGCGCATGGGAATTAGCTGACACATTAAACTTAAAATCTATTGAATTGATTGCACGTTCTTTGCGTAAAGCAGTAGAAAATGATCCAAAAGGTCGTGAAGATATGGCACTTGGACAATATGTCACAGGTATGGCATTCTCTAATGTTGGATTAGGCGTTGTTCATGGTATGGCACATCCATTAAGTGCATTTTATGGTACACCTCATGGTGTTGCCAATGCGGTATTATTACCATATGTTATGGAATTCAATAAAGATTATACTGGTGAAAAATTCCGTGAAATTGCACGTGCAATGGGTGTAGAAGGCGTTGATGAAATGAGTCAGGAAGAATATCGTCAGGCTGCTATTGATGCAGTACGTCAATTATCTTTAGATGTAAACATTCCTCAGACATTACATGAAATCGGTGTAAAAGAAGATGACTTGGAAGACTTGGCACATGCGGCAATGGCTGATGTATGTACTGGAGGCAACCCTAGACCTTGTACATTTGAACTGGTATTAGAAGTGTATAAAAACGCGTTTTAAAGTTATTAGAGATACGTATGGAAACATATGTATCTCTTTTTTATGGAGGAAGGTCAAGATTCATTTTTAAGTGATTGCATTGGATGATCTGAAGGAATTCAGTGATATTTTAAAAGAAACAATCCAGAATTTATATAAGACAGGAATGTAGGGATATTTGAAAAAATAAATCTGATGAAATGCATACACAAATGTTTTTTATGAATAGAAAAAGTATCCAAATCAGATACTTTTTGCTAGTGGTGTTCTTTTTTCATAGCATGATAACCAATATATACTGTCCATATATAAGCACAAGTCTTTGGAATCATCAACATGCCAATCATCGGTACGATATCTGCGAATAAAACGACGGGAAGATAAAAACCAAAGCTGATGACAATCGTTAGCCACATATATTGAAAGTCCTTATCGTGGTTTTCTTTTGCACTATTATAAAACAAGTATATAATGATGAATCCCATAATTGTAAATGGTATATTGCGATAAATGCCCCAGGATAATGAAGAAGCAGCACTTGTCCATGCATTTTGTGGGAATAGACACAAAGCAATACGAATGATTGCTAATGCATTAACTGCAATTGTAATATTGTTTTTACCCTGAATTTGATAGCGTAAGCGCCAAGCATAGTATAAGATGATGTAAAATATCGTCATTGTTATAGATGTGATAAATTTTCCTATTCCAAGTGCAAACGTATAATCCTGTAGCCCTGTTGTACATAAAGCAAGAGCTCTTGGCACTAAGTGGAAAGAATCACCAAGACCTAAGACGATAGCCATAATACCAAATAACAGATATTGTTTATTTCCATTGTTTTTTTTGATCATGAGAAGTCCCAGGATCATGACACCAGTCAGATAGATACTGTCAAATAATGTTTCAATAATTGCCTGCATATGCAATTCCTCCTTTATCTTTGAAAATTCAGATATTTATGACCAAAGCTTGCACCAGCGAATACCAACGCTAGACCTAGTCCTGTATAAAATACTGCGATAAATAATTGTGGCATCAAATGGAAGTTTCTAATCAGAATACCAAATGTCATCATAAATGCCATGATACAAAAGGATTTTATATCAAAAAAATTCCAAAAGTACTGTTTCTCAGTGGTATATTGTTTGATACGTATGGTATGTTTTTGTACCAGCTTTTGAAAAATCATTGACCAGAAAACAATGAATATAATCAAAGATAAAATGATATTGATAATGGATATATACCCTTGATAAGAAAGAAATCCTATACGGGCGATATTAATACCGGCAATCATCCATACCATGCTGGCAAGTAGTAATAATGTTTTATTTTTTACTTTCATAGTGTCCTCCTTTTTTTATTGTGAACAATGTTCATTTTGATTTAAAATAATAACCCACATCAATTTTCGTGGGATATTTATATATGTGAACACTGTTCATGTTGATGATACAGCGGTTTTGTATTTTTGTCAACACTTATAGATAAAACAAATTTCCGTCTGTATGTATCTTTCATATTGAAGAAAGTCATGTTATAATCAAACCCGTTGAAAGAAGGAATGTTCATGAATATCAAAGCAGTAGTTTTTGATTTAGATGGATTGATGATTGATAGTGAGCGTCTTGTACAAAAGACGTGGAATATAGCGGGAGAAGCGATGGGATATGGCCAGTTGGGTGAACATATTTATCACACCTTAGGCTTTAACGTGCAAAAAAGAAAAGCATATTTTCAAGCAGTATATGGACAGGATTTTCCTTTTGATGAATTTCGTGCAAAAACAAAAGAAGCATGGAATACAGCTATCGCAAAACAGCATGTTCCTGCCAAAAAAGGATTATATCATCTGTTAGATGTATTGAAAAAGCATGATATCAAAATGGGAGTGGCAACATCTTCTTCTAAAGAATATGCTTTCGGAGAATTAAAAGATAAGCAAATTGATACGTATTTTGATGCCTTTGTATTTGGCGATATGGTTAAGGAAGCAAAGCCATCTCCTGAAATATATCTTCGCTCTTGTGAACTCTTACAGGTGGAACCAAGGCATGCAGTTGCGTTAGAAGATAGTAAACATGGTATTCGTTCTGCCTATGATGCAGGAATGATGAGCATATTTGTGCCTGATCTTGTAAGTGATTCATCTGATATTGATGATATCATCAGCGCAAAATTAAAGGATTTAGATGAAGTTGCGCAATGGATTTTGAAACATAAGTAAAAAGAAAGTGATGGCGATACGTTTGATAAAGTGAGAAACACCAATCAGAGCTTGACATTTCAATATGCTGAACAGTTTTAAAGAGAATCAATTAGCGTTTGTAGATGAACAAAAGAGGAACTTTTCATTTGATTGATCATAATGGCTATTAGATATCCTTTTGTAGAATGAAGAAATTCAAAAACATCTAGCCAAACATATTATATAAAATCATATGATAGATAGAAAAAGCAGTTATGAGTATATACTTTTTAAAAATAAAAGCACATCTTCTTATATAGGAAAATGTGCTTTTCTCTTTATTTTTGATTTTGAGCAAATTCCACAAATGTGAAATTGTCTGGTGTATGTCTGGATTCTGTATATTCAAACATCCTGCCATCTTCGATAAATGTATTACTGATGATTACACCAACACAGTTATAGTCTTTTAAAGCTAAAACATCCATATCTTCCTGCGTTGCTTTTTCTACACGAATCATTCTTCGTGATGAAGGTATTTTTAAACCTAAATCATGTTGTATGTAGTGATAAATCGATTTTTGGGCAATTTCAACAGTTAAATCTTTTACTACATCACATAAAAAATAATTAATATCAAGAATCAAAGGTTCATTATTGATATAGCGTAATCGATGAAGATGATATACTTCACTGCCGGTTTTAAAACCAGTTTTTTGGCTGAGTGTTTCATCTATCATCAATCGTTCAAAACTTAACACACTGGTGGCTGCAGACACATCTTTATTTTTTGTGATGATATTTAACCCGCTAAAATTAGAAATACTTAAATTGAATGGTGCAGCATTATTCATTTCTAAAACAACTACACCTTTCCCTTTAATACTTTGAACATAACCTTCACTATTTAATTGTGCAATGGCACGACGAATGGTATTTCTACTACAGTGAAATTCTTCTACAAGTGATAGTTCAGAGGGAAGCATATTTGTTTCCTGATATTTTTTTTGTATGATATTATCTTTCAATGCTTCGTAAATAGATGTGAATTTTTCTTTTGGCACGCAAAATCCCTCCTTGTATATCTATTTTACTACAGAAAAAAATGAATAACAAGAAAATGAATGAGATGTTTAAACATTTGTATGAATGATTATAAAGCGATAAAAGGATATCCTACGATAAGATTATGGAAAAAGTAAAACCTGTTTGAACATGGGACGAGATAATGTATGAAATTTAGAAAATATTTATAAAAGATTGATTTGTCTATGAAAATATAGTGATAAATAACAAAATGTGCAACATGTATGAACAAGATGATTGATTATGATATAAGAAAATAAGGCTTTTTATATGAAAAAAATCGTTACAATCACACCTGTTTAAACAAATTTTATTTTTTCTATTGACAACATGTTTAAACAAGTATAAAATATCAATGTAATCATTGATAACCGCTTACATGTGGTGAGGAGAGGAGATTTTATGAAAAAGTATTTAAGTAAATTAATGCAGCAGTTCTCATTGCTGGGGAAAGCAATGCTAGTACCAATTGCTGTAATGCCGGTTGCAGGTTTGATTGGATTGATATTTGGCGCAAATATGTTAAATATTCCGGCAATTGCAAATGTTTCTTCCGTTGTATTTTCAAATATTGACTTCTTATTTGTATTAGGTACTGCAGGTGCTTATGCAAAATCAAAAGATAAAACAACAGTTCTTGTTGGTGCAGTTGTTGCATTCTTGATTTTTAAAGCTAATTTGACATTATTAGATGATACTTTAAGTCCTGGAGTGTTTGGCGCAATTATTCTAGGAGCTTGTGTAGCAACTACTTACAATAAAACATATAGCCTGAAAGCACCAGCTATTTTAAGTTTCTTCGCTGGAGAAAAATGCGTTGTTTCACTTTCACCAATCATTGGTCTGATATTATCTTATATCTTTAGTTTTGTTTGGGGATATCCTCAAGCATGGATGAACAGTTTTGGTATTTGGTTAGGCGGCATGGGAGCACTTGGCGTATTCCTGTTTATTTTCTTAAACCGCGCATTGATTCCTTTAGGTTTACACCAGGTATTAAATGCTTATATCTTATTTGAAATGGGTTCTTATACAACAGCGGCAGGTGAAGTCGTAAAAGGTGAAATACCTAGATTTATTGCGGGTGATCCAACAGCTGGATGGTTCTGGACAGGATTTTATGTCATTATGATGTTTGGTATTCCGGCGATTTCTTATGCAATGTATAAAACTTCAAATCCAAACAAAAAAGAAGAAGTAAAAGGTATAATGTCTGCAGGAGCATTAACAGCATTTACCGCAACTGTTACTGAACCAATAGAATTTTCATTCCTGTTTGCTTCACCCAAATTGTATTTAATTCACTCTTTATATTCTGGTTTAGGTGGATTAGTATTATATCTGTTAGGATCACGTCTTGGTACCTTTAGTGGTGCAGGTATTCTAGATTATGTATTGTCTTTCCAGTATGGAGATCGTGCATGGATAATTATTCCTGTAGGTATTGTATTCTTTATTCTATATTATGTAACTTTCAAATTTATCATTATTCATGATGATGTACAAACACCTGGACGTGAAAAAGAAATCGTTATTGGAGAAGAAGTAAGTGATGAAGAAAAAGAATTAAAATTAAGTCACAGCAATTATGCTTATATGGCAAAGAAGATTCTTCAAAATTGTGGTGGAGAAAGTAATATTGTGACGGTAAATAATTGTATTACACGTCTACGTTTAGAGGTAAAAGATGCTTCTTTGTTGAATGATGAAAATATCAAAAAGACAGGAGCAAAGGGAATTATTCGCTTATCTGATACATCTGTACAAATTATTATAGGTACAGAGGTTGCAAAAGTTCGTGAAGAATTTGATCTTGTATTAGAAGAACAGCGAAAAGTGGCAGGAAACCTATGAAAAGTCTATTGATACGTGCAGATGATATTGGCTATAGTGAAGCTGTTACTGCTGGAATTAGAAGTGCATATCAAAACGGTATCGTAAAAAACGCAGGCATCATGGTGAATATGCCTTACTCAAAAAAAGCAATGCGTATAGTAAAGCAGGATGTTATTTGTTTTGGACTACATGTAAATCTGGTGGTTGGGAAGCCTTGTTGTTCAGACTTATCAAAAATCCCACATTTGATTCATGAAAATGGAATGTTTATATCAAGTGCAATCAGACGATCACAATTAAAAGAAGGACTACATCCTTTCCCATATAATGAAGTATATATCGAAATACAAGAACAAATAAAAACATATATCAGATATATGGGGAAACTGCCAGAATATATTGATTTACATGGTGTAGAAGATGAAATTATCATCAAAGCGGTGTGTGATATCGCAAGCCATTATGGGATTTTAGAATGTCCTTATACAGAACATTCATTGATTAAAATGCCAAAAGAGTTTCCACAGCATACATTTTATCAGACCAAAAGACCATATGTAGAATTATTTTCAAAAGGCTTTTTATCGATACCGGATGGGGTAAGCATGATGGTAACACATCCAGGCTTTATTGATGAAACATTAATTAAAACATCATCACTGATACAAGACCGTATATATGAACATGCAATGCTGTGTGATCTTGAAGTAAAAAGATGGCTGATTCAAAATCAGATACAGCTTGTGGATTATCGTTCATATCGTAAATATTTAAAGGAGATATAATAAATGAATACATGGTGGAAAACAGCAACTGTCTATCAGATTTATCCAAGAAGTTTCAAGGATACAAATCATGATGGTATTGGAGATATATCAGGAATTATAGAAAAATTAGATTACTTAGCATATTTGGGTGTTGATCTTTTATGGATTACGCCAATGTATGTATCTCCACAAAGGGATAATGGATATGATATTGCGGATTATTATGCGATTGATCCACAATATGGAACAATGGAAGATTTTGAAAAACTTTTAAAAGAAGCTCATGCTAGAGATATCCGCATTATGATGGATATGGTATTAAATCATACATCTACACAGCATGCATGGTTTCAACAGGCTATTTCAAGTAAAGACAGTCCATACAGAAATTATTATTTCTTTAAGGATGAAAAGGAAGATGGCAGTGTACCAAATAACTGGATTTCACGTTTCTCAGGTTCTGCATGGAAAAAAGATGAAAACAGTAATCAATACTATCTTCATTTGTTTGAAGAAACGCAGGCGGATTTGAATTGGGAAAACCCTGAGGTTCGGGAAGAATGTTATCAGATATTAGAATATTGGGCTAAAAAAGGTGTAGATGGATTTCGTCTCGATGTGGTAAATCTGTTATCCAAAACACCAGGATTGCCAGATGATCCTATTGTTGGTCCAAAAGGCGATGGCAGAACACATTATGCCGATGGACCAAGAATTCATGAATACTTACACAGCATGAATGAACGTGTATTTGAACCTTATCAATTGGTCACAGTTGGTGAAATGTCTTCAACAACAGTTGATGAATGTATTCGTTATACAAAAGAAGATAGAAAAGAATTGTCCATGGTTTTTAGTTTTCATCATATGAAAACAGATTATCGCCATGGAGTTAAATGGACAAACGAAATGTTCTCATTACAAAAATTGAAAGACGCGCAATCAGAATTTCAATATAAGATGCAGGAAGGCGAGGGATGGAATGCTTTATTCTATTCTAATCATGATCAGCCGCGAGCGTTATCACGTTTTGGAAATGACCGCTTCTATCGTCAAGAAAGTGCAAAGATGCTGGCAATCACCCTGTTTGGTATGCAAGGGACTACTTATATCTATCAGGGGGAAGAAATAGGTATGACAAATGCATATTTTACACATATTGAAGATTACGATGATCGTGAAAGCCTGGGAGCATATGAACAAATGTTAAAAGATGGAGTAGAAGAACAGGAAGCATTATTGATTCTTCAGCAAAAATCAAGAGATAACGCAAGGACGCCTATGCAGTGGAACCATGAAAAGAATAAAGGTTTTAGCGATGTAAAACCATGGTTAAAAGTCAATCATGACGATATCTGTGTAGAAGATGAATTGAAAAATCCAAATTCTGTATTTTATACTTATAAACGTTTGATTCAGTATCGTAAGCAATATGATGTATTTATGGATGGAAAATATACATTATTGGAAAGAAAACATCCACAGATTTTTGCTTATGAACGTGTATTACAAGATCAACAATTATTGGTTATCAGTAATTTTACATCATCCTATGCACAAATTGAATTGCCATCAAATTATCAAAACAGAGCCTGCCAGATATTAGAAACGAATTATACAAGAACGAGCATAGAGAATCATATGGAATTAAAACCATATGAAAGTCTTATGATAATTTACTGAATCATTGTATAAAATAATTGTTAAAACATAAATAAAGACCCATTCATGGATAATATGAATGGGTTTTACTTACTTAAAATATAGTGATGAATCGCCTCTGCGACTGCACCTTCATTATGATCTTTTTCACAGACATAATCAACGATATCGAGCACATGGTCACTGGCATTTGCGACCGCAACACTGATACCAGCAGCTTTCAACATCGAAATATCGTTATCATTATCACCAATCGCCATCGTTTCTTCCATAGGGATATGAAGATATGCAGCAAGTTGTTTTAAGGCTGTTCCTTTATCTACGCCAATAGGGTTGAGTTCTAAATAGCGATTGCTGGAAAATGAATGACTCACTTTATTTTCTAACAGTGGCTGCATGTTCTTCGCAATATTTTGTAATACTCGTAAATCTTGATTTTCAAATAAGATTTTCACAATAGGTTCATCTTTTAAGAAATCAATCGTATCATCTTCACAAATGATCGCATCATCTTTAAACATCATCAGCCATTGCTTTTCATCATCATTTAAATGAAAGGCATAGACGTCATGATCTGTAAAGACTTCAACACAGACATCCTGTGACATACCATAGGTAAACAAGGCATTCGCTAGTTCAAATGAGAAATGATGAAAACAAATATGTTTAAAATCTTTATTTTCTACAACAATTCCGCCATTATTGCTGATGGTATATTCATTCGCTTTTTGATAACTGTCTAATTGTTTTAAAATGGTATCCATGCTTGTATATCCTCTTCCACTGGCACATACAAAATAAATACCAGCATCTTTTGCTTTTTGGATAGCATCGAGGTTAGAGCGGGGAATGTTTTTGTGTACATCTAATAAGGTTTCATCTAAATCACAGGCAATTAATCGTATCATAGCATATCCTCCATAAATTCGTTCATCATTATAACATGCTTTTTTCATGAAAGACAGTATTCTTATGTAAACATTGCTTGCAATTTCCTGAAGCATCATAGTATCATGTTGTTAGGTGATGGAAATGAAAGAAAAAATAAACGATATGATATTGGATTGGGATGTAGATCAACATCTGCGTATATGTGCGGATGGAGTATTATGGGAAACGATTCCCGAACAGGCATATATGGAGCATGATACAGAAGGCAGGATTTATTTAAAAGATGCATTGCATAAGACATTAAGAAAAATTGATACAGGATTTTCAAAAGGTATGCTGATGGAATTATCAGATTTTAGGCAGAGTGAAATTGCTTTGACATTAAGTGTGAGTGTGGATATAACTAGCAATGAAGTGTATTGCTCCTTATCTACGATAAAAGAAGATCATCAGATTCATAAAATCAATTGGCCGGCGCCATTTACTTTTGAAGAAAAGAAGGATACTCATTATACGTTATTGACTGTGCAACAGGGAATTTTGTTGCCAAATACATGGGAAAATGAAGTAAAACGTTTACCATTTCATGGACAGTTTTGTTGTGCAGACGCATATATGCCATGGTTTTCTCAGATAAAAGATGGAAATGGATATATCGCAATCATAAGACAGCCCTGGGATGCAGGATATGACATAGATCATCCAGCCAATGGACCTTATACACATGTTGGGGTATATTGGCTATCCTCCCTTCACGAGATGCGCTATACCAGAACAATCAGTTATCAGTTTGTAAAACAGGCAGACCATAATACTATGTGTCAAATATATAAGCGATATGTAAAGGAAATCGGTCATTTCACTACATTAAAAGAAAAGGCAATAAGAAATCCGCACGTGGAAGATTTAATTGGGTGTATGTTTGTGCATAAAGGTATTAAAACACATGTTTCAAAGAATTCTGATTTCTTTGATCCTCAAAATCCGGATAAAAACAACTCTTTGACAACATTTAAAAAGCGGGAAGAAGAAGTTAAGGAATACACGAAAAAAGGTGTGAAACAATTATATTATCATTTAGATGGATGGGCACAGCCGGGTTACGATAATCAGCATCCGGATTATTTTCCAATATGTGAGGAAGCCGGTGGGCAAGAGGGTTTACACCATTTATTGGATACAATGAATACATATGGCTATTTATTAGGCCTGCATGATCAATACCGTGATTTTTATCATGAGGCAGACAGTTATCATGAAGAAATGGCAGTATGGGATGCTCATCAGCACATGCCATCGCATAAATACTGGGCAGGAGGAGTACAAAGTTATTTATGCTCTTCCATAGCCCCAATGTTTGTGAAACGTAATTTTGAAAAGCTGTTTCAGGAAGGCATCTATCCACACGCCAGTTATCTGGATGTATTTACCTGTAATGAACCGGATGAATGCTACCATCCGCTTCATCGTGTAACACGTAAAGAAAGTCTTGCCTATCGTGAGCAGTGTTTTGCATATTTAGAAAGCAAGGGAATCCTTGCCAGCAGTGAAGAGGCAAATGACTGGGCAATTGAACATTTGATTTTTGCACATTATGGACCATATCATTCCATGATGCATGCACCTGATGCTTTAACAATTGGAATTGATGTACCATTATTTAATCTGGTATATCATGAATGTATGATCTTACCTTGGCCAATGGAAAAAATCAAAGGACATGATGATCAGATGTTATTCGCATTATTAAATGGAGGCGCACCATATTTAGAAAAGGATGGCGCATATCCTAATACAGATGGTGTTTTTACTGAAATGTATGAGCAGCTTACTTTGGATGAGAAAATCAGAAGAAGCCAGATTGTTTGTGATTTACAAAAGAAAGTAGCACATTGTGCGATGATCAATCACAGCTTTGTGGAAGGCGATTATCAGGTACAAACTATTACATATGATAATGGGATAAAGGTTCTCATCAATCTACATACACAAGAATATCAGATTATAGAAGAGTCCTCACATTGAGGATTTTTCTTTTGGGAAAGTGAGCGGTAGAAGGTATATAGTATGCCAAGGAAAATCGCAAAAGTAATGGAAAATAAAATGGCAAAAAGATTGGTTTGTGAAATGATTTGTAAGAAAAGTGTGATAGGATGAAGAATATCCCAGGAGTTTAGACGAAGAAAGCGCCCCAAGAATACACCATAGCCAGTGGATAAAAATATAAATACCATTAAGATAGCTACAACACAGGTAGGAAATCTTTTTTTGAAATCATCGTGAATGATTGATAGGCTTTTAAATCCTGCAAGCACGCCGATAAAAACACCAAATGCAATATGTAATAATTGTATCCAGGTAAAAATATTTTGAAGATAGATACTGCCTGTTGCAGTAAATTCATAAAAACTAAGCGGTGCAAGATGAATGAAATCTGTGATCATATAAGGGGCATTTGGGAATAATAAAAGCCAGGCGATGAAGGATAGAATGTGAATAACTTGATGATGTGAGGCAGTATGTGTGTAAATGATGGAACATAATAGGGGAAGTACAGCTAAAAAAAGATTCCATACGATTGCACTGTGGATGAATAATCCACTGATCTGTGTCAGATAGACGCTATTAGCAATATATAAAAGTGCAAACAGAATATAAAGCAACAATTTGGTGGATGTTTTGTTCATGACCACGTACCTCCTATAAAAAATTATATGTTAGCATATCTGAATGTTAGATAAGAAGCCCTCTTTATTATGAAACAAAAATGGACGAATTACGATAAAAAAATAAAATTTTTGTTGCCATATTTTTTAATCTATGGTAATATAAAAAGGCAGAAAAACTAGGGGTATAGTACAATGGTAGTATAACGGTCTCCAAAACCGCTGATGGGAGTTCGATCCTCTCTACCCCTGCCAGATGAAACAGATAAGTCCTTGTAGAGAGGACTTTTTTTGTGCGACAGCGGACGCCCATTGTTGCGTACATAAAAGATTTGAAAATAAAGCTTGCCTTTAGTGGAATCTGTGTTATACTGAATAAGTAATAAAAAGCAAAATAACTATGATTCACATGTAATGTTGATTGTAATTATATCTCAGGCTTAACAATCTACATTTATATGTGATTTTTTATACCTAGAGGGCTTCTTATTAAATTTATAGGAGGTACTAAAATGAGTACAGGTAAAGTAAAATGGTTTAATGCAGACAAAGGATACGGATTTATCACATGTGATACAGGAAAAGATATTTTTGTTCACTATTCTAAATTAAATATCGAAGGATATAAAACTTTAGAAGAAGGTCAGAAAGTAAGCTTTGATATCGTATCAGGTGATCGTGGAGATCAGGCTTCTAACGTTAGCTTAATCTAATTGCTGATAATTAACTGCTCAATGCTGGGCAGTTTTTTTTGTATGAAAAAACCAATCATAAGATTGGCTTTATAGAACTAAATTGTAATTTGCGTCATAATGGACACCTGTATCCCTACAGATTCGATCATTAAAGGCTTTTAATGCGTCATAATATTCTTTGTATGAGGGACTTAAACGTATCATATTTGGAATAAAAATATCGTTATAGCCACTGTCCTGTAATCGTTTCATGAACTTGCGATGCATTATCATTGTTGGCTGGTATTTTATAAACCAGTGTTTTCTTAGTTTTGCCTGTTTAATCATCATGGACTTCGCTTTTTCATATTCTTCTTCTGTAGGATGTAGCATGCTTTGTAGTTTTTGATCCATCGCCAGTGTTTGTTTTTCTAAACTGGTATTGGTTTTCTTTTGAATAAATAAGGCGAAACGATAATTCCATGGGATTTTTATATTTGTACGATCACAAAAGGCTAATATGTTACGATAGGCATCTTTTTGTTCTTCACTTTCCAGTTTGATTTGAAGATATGGCTGGAAATGATAGAAAAGATAATCTCCAAAACTGCCAGGCACCATATCTTTGAGCGCATGGGCAATATTTAAATAATCGACTTTCTCTTCTATATTTTCATAATCATCTGTTTTTTCATCAATCAATTGACGAAGCAGCTTTAGACGAGCATTATATTCCAGCTGCTCTTTTTGTTTTTCTTCATAGATCTGTGATAGAATCTGATGCTTTCTTTCGGGATATTCAAGTATTTCTTTGATCTTTTGAATTTCAATATCAAGTTTTCGATAACAGTTGATTTCCTTTAAACGTTTGACATCATCTGTTGTATAACAACGATAACCATTTTCATCTTTTTTTATCTTTATCAGGTGCTTTTCTTCATAGTACTTAATTGCTCTTTTTGTGATATTACATATTTCACTTACTTCATTGATTCTCATATTGGGAAACCTCCTTACAACAAAAGGATATACCTGTACGTCGCGTTCAGGTCAAGTGATTTTTTGATATTCATAAAAAAACCGGAGTTTTTTTCCGGTTTAGCGTTGTGTATAAGCGTAATTTCTCTGGCGGTTTACCTGTTCATCCTTTGTTTCTTCCTGTTTCTTGAAGGTATCATTTAAACGAGCATTGGACAACATCAGTTTTAAACGGTTTTCCTGATTGACCTTTGTGGCACTAGGATCATAATCCACCGCAACGATATTTGCCTGAGGATAGACATTTTTGATTTTTCTCATCATACCTTTGGCAACGATATGGTTAGGCAGACAGCCAAATGGCTGACAACATACAATGTTATCGACACCACTTTTTACTAATGCGACCATTTCACTGGTTAATAGCCAGCCTTCTCCCATTTTACTGCCTCGATTGATGATACCCTCACTGGCTTCAATCACTTCATCAAAGCTGTCCGGTGTACGGAAACTGCCTTCTTCTTTGATGAGTTTGATAGCTTTTCTTTGGATATGCTGGATGTATTTAGAAGCCATCTGTGTTAGACGATAGCTTCTTTTATTTCGGTTGTAGTAGGCATGATCGACACTGCTGTTTTCTAAACAGTACAAACCAAAATCCATTACACCGCTGACAACTGGTTCACAGCCTTCCTGCATAAGGAAATCTTCCAATTCATTATTGCCTAATGGAGCGTATTTCATGTAGATTTCACCAACGATACCTACACGAATCTTTTCTTCTGAACTGCGTTTGATATTCGCAAAGTCAGATATCATTTGACGATAATTCTTTTTCATATGCATAAAGGAAGTTGAATCAAATTGTTTTGTGATTTTATCGATCCATTTATTTACGATGGTATCTGTGGCACCAGCTTCTAATTCATAAGGTTTTACCTGGTTTTTTAACCACATCATTGTATCCGCATATAAGAAGCCAAACATGATTTTCACCAGCATTTTTGGTGTTAAAGAGAAACCGCTGTTTTTCTCCAGATTAGAAAAATTAACGGATATGACCGGTACATGAGGGAAGCCTGCCTGAACAAGTGCTTTACGAAGTAAATGAATATAGTTGCTGGCACGGCATCCACCACCTGTCTGTGTGATTGCCAAAGCGATATGATCGATATCATAATTACCACTTTTTAACGCATCAATCATCTGTCCAATGACTAATAAAGCAGGGTAACAGGTATCATTGTGTACATTTTTTAATCCTTCATCTATGATCTGTTGACCTTTTGTCTGAAGCAGTTCTACCTGATAGCCTTCTTTCAACAGAATGTTTTTTAGAAATTGAAAATGGATAGGCAACATCATGGGAATCAACACTTTATGTGTTTTTCTCATTTCTTTTGTAAATTCTACACGTTCCATTATGCTTCCTCTCTTTCCTCCATTGCCGCAAGTAAGGAACGGCAACGAATTTTGATTGCGCCAAGATTATCGACTTCATCGATTTTAATCTGTGTATATAATTTTCCTTGATTTCTCAGGATATCTTTGACCTCATCACCGGTTATGGCATCAATACCACATCCAAAGCTGACAAGTTGAATCAGCTCCATATTCTTTTGGGTTGTCACAAACTGTGCCGCATTATACATGCGGGCATGGAACGTCCATTGATTTAACACATGTAAACTAGGACGCTGTGGCTGTTTTACTATGGCATCTTCACTGATGACCACAAAACCTAAGTTGGTAAGCAGACGATCAATTCCATGATTGATCTGTGGATCAATATGATAAGGACGACCAGCCAATACGATGACTTTATGATGGTTCTCTTGTGCAAAGGCTAAAGCACGCTGACCTTCTTTTAAAATATCATCTTTAAAGCGATAATAAGCTTCATAAGCATTCTTTGTGGCCATGGATACTTCTTTTTTATCAACATCTAATCCATGCTCCATAAAGTATTCATAAATCTTCTTTTCAAAGGTCTTTGGATCATTCATATACAAGTAAGGATACATGAAATCAATATCCTGTACATCCATGTTTCCTTCTATGACTTCAGGATAATATGCAACAACCGGACAGTTGAAGTGATTATCACTCATGGATTCATCCATGTTATAAGACATACAAGGATAGAAAATCGTTTGCAAGCCTTTATCCAGTAAAGATTGGATATGCCCATGTGTCAGTTTGGCTGGATAACAGATGGTATCAGAGCTGATTGTATGTTGTCCAAGGGCATATAGCTGTTTGCTGGAACGATCGCTTAATACAACTTCATAACCCAAAGTTGTAAAGAAGGCATGCCAGAATGGCAGGGTATCAAACATGTTTAATACAAGTGGGATACCGATTTTTCCACGGCGTCCTTTCTGTGATTTTAATTCCATCAGTTTTTTATATTTATACTCATAAAGATTTGGTAGTTTATCTTTATTGGCTTTTCCAGTAATCGGACGTTCACATTTATTGCCGGCGATATGTTTTGTACCATCCGCAAAGGTATTGATGGTCAGATTACAATGATTGGTACATAAGCCACAGTTAATTGCCTGGGATGTGTGGGTGAATGCTTTCACTTCATCTTTTGAAAGCATTGTGCTAGGTTTTTTATATTTATTTTTTGCCAACAAGGCAGCACCATAGGCTCCCATCAAATGGGCAATTCCAGGACGAATAACATTTCTTCCCAGTTCTAATTCAAAACTTCTTAAGACGGTATCATTTAAGAAGGTACCACCCTGTACAACGATTTCTTTACCGATATCTTCCGGACTTTTCGCACGAATGACTTTATATAAAGCGTTTTTTACAACACTCATACATAAACCAGCAGATATATCTTCCATGCTGGCACCATTTTTCTGCGCCTGCTTTACACTGGAGTTCATAAAGACAGTACAACGAGTTCCTAAATCAACCGGATGCTTCCCAGCTAGTCCCATAGTTGCGAACTGCTGAATGTCATAACCCATGCTTTTAGCGAAGGTTTCAATAAAGCTTCCACATCCACTGCTGCATGCTTCGTTCAATAAGATATCATCAATGGTATTGTCTTTGATTCTAAAGCATTTCATATCCTGCCCGCCGATATCAATAATGAAATCAACATTTGGGTTAAAATGTTTGGCAGCGGTATAGTGAGCGATGGTTTCTACAACACCGATATCTAAACGAAAGGCATTTTTCATCAATTCTTCACCATAACCAGTGACTGCACTTTGTGCAATTGTGATACGATCTTCGATAAGCTCATAAATATTTATCAGTTCTTTTTGAATAACATCCACGGGATTTCCCATATTATTGGTATAACTTTCATATAGGATATTGTCCTGTTCATCAATCAAAATAAGTTTTGTTGTTGTGGAACCTGCGTCAATTCCAAGATACGCATTGCCTGTATAGGTATGAATATCACCTCTGGCAACACTTGCATGGTGATGACGTTCTTTAAAATCTAAATATTCCTGATCGTTTTTAAACAATGGCGGCAATCCAGCATTTACAACTTTTTTCTTTGCCATCGTTTTCATTTTATGTGACAGTTCTTCATAGGTATAGGTCTTTGTTTCACTTGTGGCATATACAGCAGCACCGAGTGCCACAAAGTAAGGGGCTAAATCAGGGAAGTTTGCTTCACCCTCACGAAGCTTCAACGTTTCTACAAAGCGTTCCTGAAGGCCTTTTAAAAAGTGTAAAGGACCACCTAAGAATAAAACATTTCCTTCAATATTTCTACCCTGGGCAAGACCTGCGATACTTTGATCGACAACTGCCTGAAAGATACTGGCAGCAAGATTGCTTTTTTCTACACCCTGATTGATAAGTGGCTGTACATCGCTTTTTGCGAATACGCCGCAACGTGAGGCTATAGGATAAAGCTTGGTATGCTGCAGGGATAATTTATCCATGGTTTCCAGATCAACATTCAACAGGGAGGCCATCTGGTCAATAAATGCCCCCGTTCCACCTGCGCAGGTAGAATTCATTCTTTCTTCTAATGCACCTTTTAAGAAAATAATTTTTGCGTCTTCGCCACCAAGTTCAATGACAACATCTGTTCTTGGATAATATTTCTTTACAGCCTGTGCACTAGCAAATACTTCCTGTACAAAGGGAAATCCTCCATCATCTGCCACACCAAGACCGGCACTTCCGGTAATGGCTAACGCAATATCATGTCCGGATAATATAGAGGAGAGCTCCTCTATTTTTTCAACGCTCATTTCTCTTACTTTTGATTTATGGCGTTCATAGCTTTTATATATGATTTCGTCCTCATCGTTTAAGACAACGGCCTTTAACGTGGTAGAACCTACATCAATTCCTAGTTTATAGGTCATATGGTAACCTCCTTATTTGCATAACTTTTCAACAGTATCCATGATGAGTGGTTTAATCTCTGTCAGGGAATCCGGCTGTTGATAAAAAATGGCATTGTAGCATAGAAAACTGGTTGTTTCCATAATCAGTACAAATTTGTTTAATGCCTGTCTGGTTGATTCATGTTCCTTCTTTAATATAGAAAGGATATCCTGTAAACGTTCAATCTCTTTTAATACCTGATCTCGATGTTCCATCGTATCCAGTGTATTGGTGATATTTTTTTGTATCATCCGCAAGATGTCAGGATTGTTTTCATAGAAAGAAATCATTTCTTCTACCAATGCCAGCATCCAGTGCTTTCCTTCCTTCATCGCTTTTTCGTATGAAGTGTTTAAAAGATCATTCAACATGCGTCCGTGTTTCTTTGTAAGGATTTGGGAAATCAGTTCCTTCTTATCCTTATAGTATACATAAAACGTTCCTTTTGCGACATTTGCTCTTTTTACGATTTCATTCACAGAAGTAGAATCTACACCCTGTTCCTGAAACAGCTGCATAGCGGCAAGCTGTATTCGATTTCGTTTACTGATGTTTTCCATGTAAAAAAATAGCACTTCCTTTTTTCATACTTATTTAGTTTACCCCCATAATGACCACCGGTCAATAGCTTTGCCTGACTTTTTTTCCAATCTCTTTCTTATATCATAAATGTAATCCCTTTCGCAAAATAATTCATTTCTTTTACTTTTACTATTTACAATGTAACAATGTTTTGATATTATGATAGTGTAATAAAACAATGTTACGGAAGAAGGGCGATTATGGATATATCAAAGAAAGATTTATTGAAAGAGACAGGCATCTCTTATGGACAGTTATATCGATGGAAACGTGAAGGGCTGATCCCGGAATCATGGTTTATAAAAAAATCCAGCTATACCGGACAGGAAACCTTTTTTCCAAGAGAAAAGATATTAAAACGTATCAAAGCAATCCAGCAGTTAAAGGATAAATATTCGTTAGAAGAATTAGCCAATATGCTGGCACCGGAAATCACCAATCGTACATTTACAGAAGAAGATTTAGAAAAGTTTGAAGAAATCGATGTGGATGTTGCGGCCTGCTTCATGGATCATATGGAAAAAGATGAATTCACATTTGTGGAAATTCTGGTTATGATGACCTTAAGTGAATGGCGTTTAAAAGAAGGCATTCCATATGAAGATTTAGATGCCATGATTTCAAACATGATCAAGAATCTGGTGGTTATGAAGGATGTAGAAAAAGATATTTTAATGTTAAAGATTGATCAAAAACGCTATATTATCTTTATTTCACAGAAGATGGATCCCATTGATGATTTTGTGATTTATTTAGATAAACGCATGGAGGTTGTATTTCGGGAAAGTCTTTCAGAACTAAGCAATGTGATGAAAATCAAGTACCAGCGAATTTTTAATTTTGAATTTGATGAGGAGGAGAATATATGAGAACTTATTGTAGTCGTATTTTATTTGGCGCATTATTACTTGTTATTGGTATTGGATATCTTGGCGCAGCATTACAATTATGGGATTTCACCATTTTTGTGCCAGGCTGGTGGACTGCATTTTTGATCCTACCTGCCATCAGTTCTATGTTGCATTATGGGTTAAAAATATCAAATCTGTTTTTTCTGTTATTTGGCGCTTATCTGTTGGCATATGCCAATGAATGGATCACTTTTCGCATTTCATGGATGCTGATTGGTGCTGTATGTTGTATTTATCTGGGATGTCGTATCCTGTTTGGAAAGAAGGTAACGTATTATGAATACAAATTTTTCTAAAGCAAGAAATGTAAGTATAGAAGCTATTGGCACCATAAGTGAAGGAGAATATGGCAAGATCGATATCGAAGGTGTTGGTAAGATCAATGGCGATATCGTATTTGATAAATTATGTGTAGAAGGCACCTGTAAAGCAACAGGACGATTAGAAGGCAGTGTGATGGAGGTGGAAGGTGTATTCAATGGACAGGGCGATATCAAAGTAAAACGTCTGGATATCGAAGGTGTGATGAAAACGGCAGATACCAAAATCTACGCAGATGAAATCATTGTAGAAGGGATTTTAAGCAATGGCGATGAAGTGAACGCAGATCGTGTAGAGGTAGATGGCTGTATCAATTTCAATGACTTGTTTGGCGATGAAATATATATCAATTATGCATTCCATGATTTCAGTAATTTCTTCTCTTTTGGAAAAAAACTACAGACCAAAATGAATCAGGCAAACAATATTGAATGTACCACTTTAAAAGCATGTAATATTACCTGTCATAGTATTTCCGCAACGGATATCTACTTAGAAAGTCATTGTGTAGTGGATCATATTTACTGTAATGGAACCCTGCATTATGATTCTACATGTAATATCAAACATATCGAAGGAGAATGTGAACAGTTCACTAGATAAGGGATATGAATACAAAAAATACAATAGAAATCAGAAAATATGGAACTATACATGCAGGAGATTATGGAGAGATTTTCATTCATGGTGCTGGGAGTGAAATTGTATCATAGACTCCATTCAATGTGATGGTATTCTGCGATATGATTGCTCTTGTCAAATTAACCATATCGAAGGCGATTGTGATATTATTCAGGATGAAAAAGGCAGATCAAAAATATCTGCCTTTTTGATTATGTTTTTTTTAACTATATAAATTTTTGGTATTCTGGATTTTATTATATATAGGTTTTTTTGCTTTTTGTAAAAGTTTTTTAGGATTTTTGGACCTTTTTTACGTATGTAATAAGTATAAGGGTATGCACCCCCTGGAAAGATAGAGGACAACGATGAAAAATCTTAAAAAGCGAAAAGAAGAAAATCTTCGTAGACAGCAAAGGAAACTTGTAAAAAGATTAGAGGGGATTGTAGTTCCTTACGACAATGATTACTGTTTTAAGGACTACTTCGGTATGGATGATTTAGATTCTATGGAAATGCGCAATTATATTTGTGAGTATTCTATAGGTAATGGTGTTAAAATCGTAAAATCAACGATCTTAAACGTTGAGATATTACCAGATCAGCTTGGCAACAAAAAAATTATTTTGGATATTTTAGCTGAAGATTCTAAGGGGAATCTTTACAATATCGAAATGCAAAGAGCTCCTACGATTGCTGATTATTTTCGGTGGGAGTATTACGGCGCAAGAAATCTTAGTTCACGTTTGAAAAAAGGTGGAAAGTATATAAATTTAAAACCTGTTTACCAGATTATTTTTATGCGTGGCTATGCTTATGGTAATCATAACCTTATCAATCGTTATATTATGCGAAATGATAATGGCCAACAGGAACATGAAAATCCTTTGATGCACCGTATATATGTAAGCCTTCCAGCAATTGATCACATTGTAGCAGAAAAAGGAAAAAATAATTTAAATGAATTTGAAAAAATCATTTACCTATTTGAACATAACGAGCCTTGTGATACAATAGAACCAGGAAAGATGGTGAATGTTATCATGAGTAGATATAAAAGAATGAAACAAAACAAATCTATATGGACAATGGCCGAGAAACTTGAGGAAGCGCAGATGATTGAAGAAAGTTTGATTGAAATCAGTAGAAAAGAAGGTTTAGAAGAAGGAATCGAAAAAGGCATGGAAAAAGGTATTGAACAAGGTAAAAAAGAAAGAACAGAAGAAATCATAAAACAAATGCTTTCATTAAAATATCACACGGATGCTTCTGCTTGGTTATCATCTTTATCATCTGATCAATTAGAACAAGTACCTGCCCTCATTTTAACATGTGATACTTTTGATGAATTTCAAAATAAAATCAATCAAATATAACCATAAAATAAGAAAATACATAATGGAGCTTTCATTGAAAAAAGGATGTACGAAATCAATTCATACATCCTTTCATCTATTTTATAATTAAGCTGATAATAGCACAAAAAGAGGGGAAATGCTTACGAATATTATGTGGAATATTGTGATAAAAACAAACGCGAAAAAACAGTAAAGGGTGTACAGCTTGTATTCTAACATACTTGTCGCCGTTGAAGTTGGTGCCTTCTGCCTGTTTTTGGATAAAAATTACAAATATTTCGCATTTACAATCTTTTCAACAAATGATAAAATGACCTTGAAACTTGAGGAGAAATAAAATCATGGATAAAAAAGATATAAAGCAGTTTGCCGGTGTGATCATTGGCGGGTTTTTATTTGCGTTAAGTGTGAACTTGTTTATCGTTCCACTGGATCTATACAGTGGTGGAATTATCGGTATTGCTCAGATCATTCGTACATTGATGATTCAGTATTTAGGATTAGATATATTAAATTCATTTGATATCGCAGGTATCATTAACTTTTTAATCAATATTCCATTATTCATCATGGCTTATAGAAGTATTTCAAGAAAGTTCTTTATCAAAACATTATTATGTGTCATTGTACAAACAGTATCCTTTACATTGATTATGATTCCCCAGACAGCAATCTTAGACGATGTATTGGCAAGCTGCGTCATTGGTGGTTTAATTGGTGGTTTTGGTATCGGATTGGCACTTAGAAGCAGTGGCAGTGGTGGTGGATTGGATATACTGGGTGTATATTTCACAAAGAAATTTGATAATTTCTCAGTAGGAAAACTGTCACTTATCGTGAATGCATTTGTTTATATCGTATGTGCGATTTTATTTGATGTATCTACCGCAATCTATTCTATTATTTATATGGCATGCTTTTCACTTGTCGTAGATAAGACGCATTATCAAAACATCAACATTACCTGTATGATCTTTTCAAAAAACGAGAACATACAGGAAGATATTATGCGTGAAACAGGGCGTGGTGTAACCTATTGGAAAGGTGCAGGTGCCTATACCAAAACAGATACCAATATCATGGTAACGGTCATTAATAAATATGAAACCAATCAGATTAAAAAGATTATAGAGAAAAATGATCCCAAAGCCTTTGTGATTTTCCAAGAAGGCATGAATGTCAGTGGTAACTTTGAAAAGCGTTTATAACGCTTTTTTTGTTGTATGTAATCAATAAAGATTTAGATGATGAAATAATTATAACGATTATTGCGGCTAATTATATAAACAGTTAGACATATTTTTTTAAAAGAGTATGATATAAATACGAGGAGGTGTCATATGGATAAAAAATTATTACCAGTCTGTGTACTCAAATTACTTGAAGATTACTTAGATGAAGCTCATCCATTAACAAAAAATGATATCATACAATTATTAAATAAGTATTATGATTTAGAAATAGCCAGAAAAGCAGTTGGAAGTGTACTTCAAAATCTTTCAGATTTAGGATATGATATTTGTAATCAAAAAAGCTATTATTTAAATGAACGTCAATTTACAAAAAGTGAACTAAGTTTTTTGATAAATAGTATTTTAGCAGCTAATATATTAACAAAGAATCAAGCAAAGGATATCTTAAAAAAAGTATTATCAAAAGAAAGCACATATATGAAACGAAATTTTACATTTATTCATAATATTGGTTAAAGCAGTATGATGATTTTGCAGAAAGGGTAATTGATTATGGAAGATAATATGATAAGTCATAATTTATTTCATTATGCGACTAGTGAGTTATCACAAGATGCATTTTTTTGTTGGTTATTAAGTTATTCTAGTAAGGAAGGTAAAATGTTAAATTATGATACGTTCTCTCTATCACAGAAATTCTTAAAGGCAATGCTTGGTAAAAAAGATCAATTCGAATATTTTGTGACGTATATTAGGACTCAGAAAATAGTTTTATTAAATAAAGGAAAAGGAAGACTTGATATTTTTTTGACTATAGAAAAAAGTATAAATAAAGAAAAATTGTATTTAATTATTGAAGATAAGGTAAGTTCGTTGGAACATCATCAAATATATCCATATTATCAAGCAGTATTATACGAGGATAGCACGCTATATAATAATGATAATCTATTTATATCATTTGTTAAATCCGGTTATATGAATAAATGGGAACGTAATGTAATAAATAATAAAAATTCTAAGTATACCATTCTAACATTAAAAGATTTATATTACCTTTTTCAGGGAACAAGTGAAAATATATTAGATTATGTTAAAGATTATTATCAAATAATCAAGGAAAATTATGAATATCAAGAAACAATATATTCTGCTTTATTGAAAGGGAACTTCATAAATATTTATGATCATGAGGTAAATGCTTATTTGTTTTTTGATAGTTTATATGAACATCAAATATTACATGATTTTATATGGTGTGGGCATGTAAGCAAAAATAATTTCGAGTGCTTAACTTGGAATAAAAGAAAAATAAAAACAAAGCCAGAAGATGAAGTTTCAACATATCTTCAATTAGAAGTGCATCATCTCAAGAAAAAAAAGGTAAGAATCATGATCAGGATGAATACAAGTACTGATTTTGACAGTATAAAACTAAAAACAGAGATGAATCAAAATATGATAAAATATCTTAATTACGAATATAATTATAAAATAATAGGTAGTAGACAAGGTAAATCTTTAGGTATTGGATTTATTGATTTTGAATTAGACAATTGGAAGCATATCAAAAATACAATTTCTGATTTTGAAAAAGCATATATAAGAAGTATTGAAAAGCGTTTATAACGCTTTTTTTGTGCATGAGAATAGAAAAAGAACGCATACTTCTGTATGATAGAAACAAATAGGAGGATTTGATGATGAAATATTTTATGGTAGAAGGCATGTTGAAAAATGTGGATAAATTAAATGATGAAATTATGAAACAGCATATGGCATATACCCAAAAAGCAATGGATGAGGGAATGATTTTCTTATCCGGTTTGAAAAAGGATCAAAGTGGAGGTGTTTTTCTAATCAAAAGTGATACAGAAGAAAGATTAAAGGAATATCTGGATTATGAACCTATGCATCTACATGGGATACAGGATTATCGTTATGTGGAATTTGATGCACATTACATATCAGAAGATTCACACTGGTTTTCATAGCTATAAAATGATAAAATGGAGAAGATAAAGAAAAAATATTGACCTTCCTGTTCATGGAAGGTTTATCATATCTTCGAGGTGAGCTTATGAAAATTAAAGAAGTGAGTGAACAATGTGGCTTATCAAGCAAAAGTATTCGTTATTATGAGGCCATGGAATTATTAGATGTAGAACGCAGTGAAAATGGATATCGGGAATATGATGCATCGCAAATTGAACGGTTAAAAGAAATACGCTTATTTCGTGATTTGTTTATTCCAATCGAAGATATTCGTCAATACTACGAAAGTGAGCAATCCATGGATGAATTTATGGCACAGGCAATGAATAAACTACAGCAGCAAATAGAAGAGTGAAAGACTGCAAGAGATTTTTGTGCGTATATCCAGCTGCATTATAAAGAAAAAGATGGTCTGGTATCATATTATGAAAAATGGGGACAGACACATGGCTTTCATTTCGATTTGGAACAACAATACTATAAAAGTACCAAGAATGAAAAGCGCTTGTTATTGATTGGCGCAAGCTGGACGTTAATGATCGGGTTGTTTTTCAATATAGATTTTATGGTTACGATGAAGGGCTTTTATATGGTTGTGATTGGCATCGTATTGTTTCTATCCATTTTGATTTATATGAATGTGTTTTCCATTCATCGAGGCTTGTTGAAAATATTGGATTTCTTATTTATGACAGAGGAAATTCCACATCGTATCGAAAATAAATTAAAACGTTATTTTCCCAACCTGATTATCAGAAAGTTGATTCTTCTACTCATTGTGCTATTTTTATGTGCTTGTGTTCTCGGTGTCATAATAGCTATCATGATGTTTCTTTCTTATCTGATAAATATATAACAGGCTTCTACTTGGATAGCGTAAAAGCCTGTTTTTTTAGTCTTCAGATTTTAATGCGGACACCATATCAATACAAGTGACTTTCTTGGATACGATAAATATAATCAAAATAGATAACAACAGGGTACCACCACAGGCGAGTATGACAACATAGGCAGGAAGGTATAATATAACATCCATACTGTTTTGTACGGTTCCTAACATAAAGCTCAACAGCCAGTATCCTGCAAATATTCCCAAACAGATACCCATAAAGGTTAACCAGAAGTTTTGTTGGAGCATGATTTTACGCAAGGCTGTACTTTGAAAGCCTAATACTTTTAAAGTTGCTAGTTCATGGTATCGTTCCATATAGGAAAGTGTTCCTAAATTATATAAAATCACACTGCCAAGCAGTACTGCCGCAATCACAAAAACAGAAATCATCATCATGGTCGCATCCATCATCGTATCTAAATTCTTTTCCATATCCTCACGATATTGTATAGAAGTGATTTGAGAGGATTGTAAATATGTTTTTGCGGGAGCATGGCCAATGATGGCATTTGCATGATAAGGCAGATGTTGTTTCAGCATTTGAGATTTCATGATGGTAACCCCCTGTTCCATAGGGGTACGAAGGATTGCTTCAATACGATTTGTTTGCCATGTGGAGATACTGGAAGGCTTCCATGTAAGCATATCTCCTTGTTTCAAATGATATTGATCCGCAATATTTTTTGATATGGCGACTCCATTTGTCAAATGGATAAATGTATCTGTATCTGTGGCAAGATGTTGATAACGCGTATTCGATAATGCTGTCAATAAAAGTTGATCGGTTTTGCCATTTGTTTTAATATCTATATAAGCATGCATGACTTCATCACCATCCATTGCTTGTTGAAGCGTATTAATGGTATCCTGATCAAAGTTCCCATTTATTTTACAATCATATGTCTGTAACTTTTCAAATGTCCAAGTTGTTAAATGTGTCATGGTTGTATACATACCAAAGGCACCAATCAAAAGGGCAGTACAGCCAATGACACCAAAGATACTCATGATACTACGTAAAGGATTTCTTGTGATATCTTTGATATTCCATTGGGTAATGAAGGAAGCACGTTGAAATATTTTGGGTAAATGAATGGCATGCATGCGTTTTGTATGGCGGTTAGATAAGATCATCGCTGCAGGATAACGTAAATGTTGATGGGTAATACATAAGGCAATCATAAAGGATAGACCTGCACATAAGCAAGGGAGTGCATATGTGAACATGATCGAAGAAGCGGTTAGCTTTGGTAATGTATAGATTTCATTCATAAAAGGATACGTGATAGAAGAAAATGTCAGGGTTCCTAGGATACATCCAATCATTGCGCCACAAAAAGATATGAGTGTACCATGCGCTGCATAATGTAGGTATAAACGTGTTTTATGAAATCCCAAAGCTTTTAATATAGCGATGATAGATGTTTGTTGGTTCAATAAACGATGAATCGTTGTGATGGAAACTAGTAAGGCAATACTTAAAAAGGTGATGGAAAAGATCATACCCAATTCTTTATGTTGATGAATTTCATCCTGTAGCATACTGTAATTGGGATTATCCTTACGCATGGTAATATAGGCATTTCTACCATCAAAGTCCTTTAATAACACATCTTTTAAATCTTCACGATTACTTTTTACAAGTACCTTGGTAGGTGTGAAAGGGAAAGGGACATGGGATGTGTTCATATATAGAAAACCATTGTGGATATGATCTGCGACCATCGCATTATCTTTTACTTGATAGATATTTTCCGGTGTCAGGACAAGTGCTAAGATTTTCTTTGTGATTGGTTTACTTTGCATCGTAAATGTGATGGTATCATTCACCTGTAAATGGTGTGCTTTCGCAAAACGTTCATCTAGCCATACCCCATCACTGGTAGTATCAAATGGTTTTCCTTCTATGATTTTTATTTTGGATATTTTATTTTCCTTGATGATATGAACATCTAGTGAGGTATCATCATGATCTTGAAAGTAGGCAGAAAGTGACATGACCTCCTGTGCTTGTATATCTTGACTGTATTGTTTTGAAAAACTTTCTGCCATCACAGTTGCATCAGCCATATCACATTCTTTCATGAACGTATCCAGACTTTTTTGCATTCCCTGATATTCACTACTGATACCGGAAAAGATATAACAGCCCATTAACATAAGTAAGAAGATAGCAAGGAAACTGGTCTTTGATTTCCATACATCCCGTAACATTTTTCTAGTTAACATTACCATTCCACTTCCTTTATATCCATGGGATGTTCATGCGTGATGATCGAAGAAATCGTACCATTATGAATAGAAATGACTTTATCTCCACAAGGGGCGATTGCCGCATTATGGGTAACGATAATGGTGGTCTTATGATAGGTATGACACATATTTTGTAAAAGCGATAATATCATTTTGCCTGTATCACTATCCAAGGCACCGGTTAGTTCATCACATAATAAAATATTTGGATTTTTACATAAGGCACGCGCAATGGATACACGCTGTTGTTCACCACCAGATAATTGCCCTGGAAATTGTTTTTCATGATCTTTTAAACCAACATCCTCTAAGATTTGATGTACAGGTAGAATATCCTTTTTGATATCCTTCATCAAGGCAACATTTTCATATACAGTAAGGGTTGGAATCAAATTATAAAATTGAAATACAAAACCGATTTCTTTGGCACGATAATCACAAAGCTGCTGTTCATTTTTCTTCGATAATGCATGTTCATTTACAAGGATCTCTCCTTCATCTAATACATCAATGCCTCCTAAAATATTTAATAAGGTACTTTTTCCAGCCCCACTGGGACCTAAGATTACCACAAATTCACCATCTTCTATGGTAAAAGATACTTGTTTTAATGCATAGATATCCTGACTACCTACATGATAGATTTTAGATATGTTGTTTGCCTGAATCATAAAAATTCCTCCTTTTTTGGCATAATAAAAACATGTATGTGAAACACATGCTTTTTTGACTATTTTTTAATGGTCACAAGTCCTGTACATAACATACGAAACACCTTCATAAATTCCTGTCTGGTTTCTTCTGGGTTTTTCTTTTCTTCCAATACATGACGGATACAATCCACAAACATATTGGTGACAATATCCAAATAACCACTTTCATCATTTTCCATTTTCATATGAAATTTCATATGATTTCTGGCTTTCTCCATAAAAGCTTCTCGCAGTTCTACATAATGCGTTGTCTTTAAATCAAATAAAATCAATAAGCACTCATCCATGAGATAACGAAATTCGGTCAATTCTATTTGTGTATTGATTAAATCAAATGCTTCTTCAATATCATCAATGGTATAATCTTGATCATCCTGAACAAAATGTTCTTCTGCCAGATGATTCAGATTTTCGATAACCGGATCTAGCAGGGTAGTAAGCAGAGCTTCTTTATTATCAAAATAATGATAAATATTCCCCATGGTTGTATTGGCTTTTTTCGCAATCACACGCATGGAACTGTTTTCATAACCTTTATCTAAAAATTCCTGTTTTGCGGCTTCTAAAATCTGTTGGCGTAAATCTTCTTTCTTTACCTGCATAAGATCACCTCCATGCCTCTAGGATACAATAGTTAGATAAAAGAAACAATAGGAAAGGCGGTTAAAAAATCATTTGTGTTCAGGTGATCATTATTGAGTATTGGCTTAAAATAAGGCGATTCTCATATAACGGGAGTAATTCTCGATATACAGGATAGCGCAATGTGTATATATATGTCATAATATAGTTAGAAAAGAGGTGTCAGTTATGGAAAATTTCGCAAAACGTTTAGCACAGCTGCGTAAAGAAAAAGGATATACACAAAGTGAGCTGGCGGATAAAATCGGGGTCAGTAACAAGTCTGTTTCTCGTTGGGAAACAGGGGTTTCACTTAGATAAAGATACCACACCATTCCCACGCTGACTTTTGCTCAACCGATACAGCCGGAGGGCTGGATAACAAGAAAAGGCGGTATGCGCCCCGTGGAGGGGTAGCGTACCGCCTTTCCTTGTGGGGGTTTCCAAAGGGGGCAACGCCCCCATTTGGCACACGACTTTGCGAAGCAAAGTGTAGTGTGTTATACGCTCTGTCGGCGTTGCCGTGAAAATGCCGTTGCCGCCGGGGAGGGCAAGGGCATTTGAAGCGGCAGGAAAACAGGGCTGTGCTTGCGTGGCGTGGAGCCGTAAGCGCAGGTCTGGTTTCAACAGCAGACAGGGCGTATATGAAAGCCCCCGTCCCGCGTTCTACGCTCCGACTTGTGGACAAAGTGTCCCGAAGTTGTGGCTACACTCCCGGAAAAGTAACAGGACAGCGGGTAACCGTCAAGGCTGAAATGAACGGGTTTACACCCGGCCTTGACCGCCGCCCGCCGTCCCACTGAATGGGTGGACAAGGCGGTCAATCCCTCAAAGTGCTTGTCCGCGCTCTTTCTGATTTTGAGGTATTCAGTTTTTCAAAATTGAATAATCAAAATAAATTTTTTCGATTGAAAAAATTTTATTTGTTATCATCTTCAATGCCATATTTTTTCTTTTGCCGAATCACATAATTACTGATTTTTTCATCATATAGTGGATACTGGTAATCCAACTGGCATGCCACTTCTGACGAAACCTCCCGGAACAATGCCATACATTGTTCAAAGGATTCCCACATATGGGGATAGGAATCCATATTATAAGTGGATATAAGTCGTTCCCACAATTCCTCTGGGGCATATTGCTTCATAAATTTATAGTTTTTTCCCAAACTGAAATGAAATCCCTGTTTGATACCAATCAGCCAGGAAATCATGCGAAGCAATTCTTTTCGTACTATATCATTCATATGGTCAATAGCAAAAAGAATTTCTTTGCGGCATAAGCCCTTTACTACATATGTTGTAGTATTCCAAAATTCATTACAGCAATCGTCAAACATTCTTTGAGTAGGCTTCTGCAAGTGGTAGTCTATATCCGTTGGTATTGGCGGCTTTACGATACGGTTGTCTTTATCCAACAGTAACTTTACCAGTTTATCCCATGTAAAATACTCGTCTATCAGTTCCAGCGGCAGCAAAGTTAAATCTATCTTAACATCATCAGTAAACAGCATTAAATATGAAAATCCCTTTTCTACAGCTGGAAATAATTCCATATCTTCCGGCTTTTGCAGAATCAACCTTTCACCAAATATATCTAGCCATTTATCATCACTTGTGAAGCTGTCCATATCCGTAACAAAAAAAGTAATATCAAAATCCTGAAAATCATCAGGCGGAATATTTGTATTTGTTCTAGATCCTTCCAAAGTAACCATGCGAATGCGTTTGTCTGTTTTTGCAAAATTCAAAACAATATCATAAACTTCCTTTTCTGATCTCATTTTTATCTCCTCCAATTATTGAAATAGGTGTGAAACCATTTTAGGGCTTTCCCGCCTTGATTACCCTTTAGCAAAGACGGGCGGGGCTGTCAGCGGCGGCGCATTTATGCGCCGTTCATCTTGACCGTTGACTGGCTCGGCTGGCTTTGCCATTCTCGATAAATAAGAAATTTTGATTATTTTAACGTGTTTAAATATGCAAGTAACTCATTCTTCTTTAATGGCTCACAATGACTTAACACGCAATAATCGCAATCTATGGAATATATTCTCTCGATCAAATGCTGTAATTTTCTCTTGTCCATATAGCCGCCATTAAAAAAATCTTCACTTGTAGAGTCACCTAAAAATAAAACTTTCTCCTCCGGGATATAAATACAAGTTGTATCTTCGGAGTGTGGTGAAACAGTATGGAAAATATGAGCGGTTATATTCCCTAAGTTTAATGTCATTTTTTCTACATATTCAATATCAGCTATTACGATATTCAATTCATTTTCCCCAGCATATTCTTTAGCAAAATGAGTATCATCTTTTTTTAGGATGTCAATATATTTTTTATCATTTGCTCGATCCTGCTGTTCTCTTAAAAACAAGTTCGTTTTCTGGTGTGCGATGCTAACTCCACTTATATCATGTAAGCCAAATGTATGGTCATAATGCCAATGCGTAATGACCGTAAAATCGGGTTCTTTCAAATCGCAACTTCTTAATGCTCTATAAAAATCTTGCACATGTTTTTTTGAATATCCTGCGTCAACGGCTAAGGAAAATTTATCCCCTTTTACATAGGCCAGCATTGGCCTGTCAACTTCAGGCTCATGCGGCAAAAAGTAAATATTTTTGGTCAGATTTTTCAATCCCATTTTTTGTCCCATCTTTCCGGCAATAGTTCTTTTAGCCTTACTTCCTTTTCAAAATCGACGACAACCATTGTGTTTTCATTATAAAGGTCTAATTGTGACATCAATTCTCTGCATCTTCCACAGGGAGGCAAAATGCTTCCATCTTCGTATACAGCTACAATCCTCTTAATTTTTGTTTCCCTATTTTTAAGCATTTCGGCAATAGCCGCTTGTTCCGCACATATACCGATAGAACAAGGCACATCAATACAAATGCCTGTAAATACTACTCCACCAACTGTTTCCAATGCACAACCTACATGCCCTGCTTCCCCATTTTTCTTTAATTTTATAGGGGATACAGTCTGTAACGCAATTTGATATAAATTTTTCATAATTTCTCCATAAATCTCGAATAAACTCTCTTACTTTCGCCCCCGTTGTGGCTTTGGATTTTTCAGCAGGTCCGACTTCTGTGCAATTCTTTTTAGCCACTTTCTTTCTTCCTCTGACAGCTTCCCATAGTTCAGCTTGAGCCGCTTGCAAATAAACGCCATCGCCGCCTGCTCCGGGTCGCTGTCCGGGCTGGTGGTTTCCTCTGCGGTCTGCAAGAAATCTTCCAGTGGGTTGTCCTCCGGGACACTGAAAAAATCGTCCTTATGGGCTTCCCGCAGGTCGAGGGCTATCTTGTTTATATCCTGCTGTATCACATAGCGGCAAAAGCTGTCGTCGTCAATATGGGCGGCGATAAGCTGCCTTAACTGCGGGTCAGTCAAGCCGGGATTGTGCTGTTTCATAATCGTTGCACTCACAGCGTCCACAATGGCGTTTGCGCTCTGCACCTGCTTTCCCGCTACGCCGTTCACATAGATTTCAAGGTCGGCCATGAGCCGGGGAAAATCCGGGTGGGTCGCCAGTTCACACAAAAGAGAATTATCCACCAGCCCGCTTTTCAATAGTTCAATCATATCATCACTCAAATGCAGGTCTGCAAGATCGGCGTTTGGGTGATTTCTTGTTTGAGAACGGCCCAGCAGATAATCAACAGTCACTTCGTAAAACTTTGCCAACTCAATAAGGGCGTAATGGCTGATGTCCTTGAGATTATCCCCCTCATAACTCCCTAAAGCGGACTTGGAGAGGTGGGTTTTCTCCGCAAGCTGTTCCAGCGTCAGACCGCGTTCCACACGCAGGTCTTTCAATCGTTCTTGTATGGATAGTTCCATGCGCTCCCCCCTTGTCTGCAAATATCATTTTTATTATACCACAATTCCGAAAGCGTGGAAATAGCCTGTTTTTTAGGCCAATTTCCTACCTTTCGGATATACGGGACGGGCGGTCATTTAGGTGTAGACTTAGGGTAGTTCATCGATGAACGGCACCTTGAAAACAGAATGACCGTCCGAAAAGGAATACCCCGGCTGGGGAAGCACTGCAAGGAGCCAGCTTCTGGACACTTTGTCCAGAGGTCACTTCGGGACAAGTTGTCCCGAAGCTGCGGGGAGCGTGCCTCGTCGCCGCAAGCTGCGTATCATTCGCTTCCGCCAGATGGCGAAAGCTCACTCGCTCCGCTGCGGCTCCTCTCCCCACAAAGTCTGACGACTTTGTGGGGCCCCATGTTGGGAACACGCCGCAGGAATGGGGCAGGAAACCTTTTCGGAGGAACGGCAACGGAAAGCAAAATGGAGGGAACGCATGAGAGATAACCCCTATAAAGACTTGCCGCCACTGGAACGCAGGCCGAACGGTTCCCTTTACCGCATGACACCGGCGCAGAGGAAACAGGCGGCCAGCCTGATACGCCGGGAGTGCTGTTGCTTTGAGGACGGCAACTGCGTTGTTCTTGACGATGGGGACACCTGCACCTGCCCGCAGACGGTTTCTTTCTCGGTCTGCTGCAAGTGGTTCCGATGGGCGGTTTTGCCGCTGTACGGGACGCTGGAAGCGGAGATTTTCCGGGATAAGGACTTGAAACGCTGTGCGGTCTGCGGCAGCGTGTTCGTCCCTAAATCCAACCGGGCTAAATACTGCCCCGGCTGTGCCGCCAGAGTTCACAGGCGGCAGAAAACAGAAAGTGAACGGAAAAGGAGGTCTGCTGTGGACAGTTAGGAGCGAAGAAAGCCTTGATTTATCAGGCTCCGCAAGCCCCAAACCGGGGCAGGTGGTATAAAGTATCGCCCGCCCCGGAAAACGGGCTTCTAACCGTCCACAAAACACGATATGACAAACACCATTTACATTCATCAGCCGGAAAAGGCGTTCAGCTTCACCCGGCTCCCGAATTTTCTCTTTGAAGCCCCCACATTCAAGGCCCTGTCTAACGAGGCAAAGGTTCTGTACGCCTTTATCCTGCGCCGGACAGAGTTATCCCGCAAGAATGGGTGGGCGGATGACTGCGGACGGATTTATCTGTACTATCCCATCTGCGAGGTGGTTGACCTGCTCCATTGTGGGCGGCAGAAAGCGGTGAATACCCTGCGGGAACTGCAATACGCCGGACTGGTGGAGATCCAGAAGCAGGGCTGTGGAAAACCCAACCGCATTTTTCCAAAATCCTATGAAGCGGTTCCAAACACCGACTTTAAGAAATCCCGTTCTGGTACACCGGAGGACTGAAAACCGTACCCATTAAGTACGGAAATCACTCCTGAGACGTACGAAAACCGGACGGTATATAGAAATACAAAGATAAAAAGATTGATTTATATTCTATCCATTCCAATCCTATCCGAGCTATTTTCTGCGGGATTTCCCTGTGGAAAACCCCGGATAGGAAAGGAATGGGGAAAGGAGCAGAATGGCACAACACGCAATTTTACGGTTTGAGAAGCACAAGGGCAACCCGGCAAGGCCGCTGGAAGCCCATCACGAAAGACAGAAAGAACAGTATGCCAGCAATCCCGACATTGACACAAGCCGGAGCAAATACAACTTCCATATCGTCAAGCCGGAGGGACGCTATTACCACTTCATTCAGAGCCGGATTGAGCAGGCCGGGTGCCGAACCCGCAAGGACAGCACACGGTTTGTCGATACGCTGATAACCGCCAGCCCGGAGTTTTTTAAGGAGAAATCCCCAAAGGAGATACAGGCGTTTTTCCAGCGGGCGGCGGACTTCCTCATTGGCCGGGTAGGACGGGAAAATATCGTGTCGGCGGTGGTACACATGGACGAGAAAACGCCCCACCTGCATTTGACCTTTGTTCCGCTGACAAAGGACAACCGCCTGTGTGCAAAGGAGATTATCGGCAACCGGGCAAACCTGACGAAGTGGCAGGACGATTTTCACGCCTACATGGTGGAGAAATATCCCGACTTGGAGCGTGGGGAAAGCGCCAGCAAGACAGGCCGGAAGCATATCCCCACCCGGCTTTTCAAACAGGCAGTTTCCCTCTCCCGGCAGGCCAGAGCCATTGAAGCCACGCTGGACGGCATTAACCCGCTGAACGCCGGAAAGAAAAAAGAGGAAGCCCTCTCCCTGCTGAAAAAGTGGTTTCCGCAGATGGAGAACTTCTCCGGGCAGCTCAAAAAATACAAGGTCACGATAAACGACCTTTTGGCAGAAAATGAAAAACTGGAAGCCAGAGCCAAAGCCAGCGAAAAAGGCAAGATGAAAGATACGATGGAACGGGCAAAGCTGGAAAGCGAACTGGACAATTTACAGCGGCTGGTTAACCGTATCCCGCCGGATATACTGGCGGAACTGAAACGGCAGCAGCGGCACACGGTAAAGGAAAGGTGATAGATATAAGCAGAAAATTTCGCCGCCCTTGTGCGGCATTGTACCTTGAAAACTGAATATGGAGGACACTGGATGGCAAAAAGCGAAAGCGATACTTTTACACCCCGGACAGGGCAGGTCATACAAGCAGAGAACGGCACGCAGTATTTTGTATGTGGGAACAACCGTATAAAAATCTCCGAACACTTCGCCGCAGGCGGGAAGCCCCTCGGTGATCTGATTGTAGATGTGGTGCGGCACACCGCAGAAAAAGCCGCTTCAACCTGATAGCCCATCATTGATAGCACGCCCACGCTTATGATATAATTGCCATAGAGCAAAAGTATTGTAAGCGTGGGTTGTTTCTTTAGAAGGAGGATTTTTAACGGTGAAACAACCTTACAATACTACGATTTACAACACGGCGCTTTATATGAGATTGAGCCGGGACGATGAAAACTATGGTGACAGCGTAAGCATTGAAACACAGCGGACAATCCTGCAACAGTACGCAAAGGAACAGGGGCTTCATGTAGTCGGTGAGTATGTGGACGATGGCTGGTCGGGGACGAACTTTGCTGGGGTTAGATAGCGATACTTTTTACATCTACCATGTTGCGGCGGTCATGGTTGACAACTTGCGTCGGCTCCTGCTCGGTATCAACCTGTCCGACAAAGCTATAATGGATTTCGATTTTCCGGGTGTTGGTTTCCCGGTCTAATTCATGTATCAAAATACGGTCGATAAACTCATGGACGTTTTCATAGGTCAATTCCTGTATGTCGCTGTATTTCCCGACAATCTGAATAAACCTTGATATATCCCTTTTTCGCTCGGTAACGGTTGCGATCTGCTGTTGTAACTCGTCTATCCTTGCGGCAAGGGATTTCTTTTCGTCCTCATAGCCGGAAGTTAGAAACACAAACCGTTCATCTGTCAGTCTGCCTAATGCGTTGTCCTCATACAGCTTGCGGAAAAGCGTGTCAAGTTCGGTCATACGCGCCTGTGCTTTGAAAAGTTCCTTTTGCTGCTGCGCTAATGCCTTTCTCGCTTCCATGTCGCCGTACTCGGTAGCTTTACAGATAAAGTCCTGTTCGTGTTCCTTAACATACCGCAAAACCCGCCGCATATCTTCCAGCACTAAATCAAGAAGTACGTTTTTGCGGATATAATGAGAGGTACACTCGCTGCCTGTCCTTGCCCTGTTGCGCCATGCGCCGCAAGAATAGGAAAACTTGCGCGGCTCGATATTTACGCCCTGTTGGTAATACATCTTATGTCTGCAACCAGCGCAAAACAGCAAGCCGGAAAAAATATCAATCTCCGCTGCTTTTGTCGGGCGGTGGCGGGTAGCAATCCGCTTTTGCGCAAGTTCAAAGGTTTCCTCGTCAACAAGCGGCTCATGGGTGTTTGGGAAGAAATAGCGTTGTTCTTCTTCGTTCTTCCGGGTCTTTTTCGACTTGTAGGATACCTTGTGAGTTTTCGCGGTTATGGTATGCCCTAAATATTCCTGCCTTGCTAATATGTCATAGAGCGTTTTGTCCGGCCAAGTATAGGGGGCGATCATTGCCCGCTGATACCGCGCCTGTCCTGTACGCTGATAGCGCAACGCTCCAATCGTCAAGACTTTGTTTTCCGCAAGCCATTTTTGGATTTCGCACATACGCACGCCGCTAACAAACATAGCGAAAACCTGTTTGACAATCGGCGCGGTTTCCGGGTCGGGTATAAGGTGGTGGCGGTTGTTCGGGTCTGGGATATAGCCGTATGGATATTCCCCGTTGACGCGCTCGCCTTTTTGCGCCTGTGCCTGTTTAACTGCGCGGATTTTCTTGCTTGTGTCGCGGGCGTAAAACTCGTTAAACCAGTTCCGCAAGGGGGTAAACTCGTTATCCTCCCGCGCTGTGTCAACTCCGTCGTTGATCGCGATATAGCGTACTCCGTTTTCGGGAAATACAATCTCTATGAGTTCGCCCGTTTTCAGATAGTTTCTGCCAAGACGGGAAAGGTCTTTGGTAATGACCGTCGCCACTCGTCCGGCTTCCACTTCCTGCAACATCGCTTGCAGCCCCTCGCGCTCAAAACTCACGCCGGAAAATCCGTCGTCCACAAAAAACTTTGTGTTCAAAAAATGGTGTTCGTCCGCATAGCGTTGAAGTATCATTTTTTGGTGCTGTATGCTTCCGCTTTCTCCGGCTTGCATATCCTCTTGACTTAAACGGCAGTAAAGGGCGGTGATTTTATTCGACTGTAACATTAGTCCTCCTTTCCGACAGCCGAATAAACAGGTATAATGTGTTGCTATCATTATACCATATCCCGCCGCCTAATGCACTACTCGGACGCTAAAAATCCCGGATTTCCGGGCTTTTTCTGCAAATCCTTTACAATGAGTTTCTCAATCTTTTTATGGATTGTATCGGTTGCCTTTTCACTCGGCAACGCTTGAACAAGATAGGTGATTTTCCCTATTTTGCGTTCGGTTGTAATTGTCTGTTTTTTATCCATTAGAAAAACCTCCTTTTCCTGTATGGATAAACTATATTCGTCAAAAGGCAAAAACGGGCGGTTGTTAGCTGCAACCTCACGGGAGTTTCACCCCGGCCCATGCTTATGGGTGCGCCGCGCAATACTTTGAGGGTGTTCAACGCGGGAGTATCATTGTGCCGCCTTGTATGTCGTCGCCCACAAGCTGCTAAACCTGTTTTACGGCGCGGTAGTTCTCGCTCGGCTTTTCCCCTATGGGGAAAAGCTGTCATGGCGTACCCGCCGACTGGCTCGGTACAGACGGAATGTACCCGTTTGCCTGTTATGCTGCGCACCAAAGGCCGCTTTCTTTGTCAAAGAACAATAGGCTTTGTCGGCCTGCAAAAGCACATCAACAGCGGATATGCTTTTGCGGAACGACAAATAGCCCATAACGGGAAGCGTGGAAAGGGGACACGCTCCCCGCATGGGCTAAAAGATTATCCTACATGAAAAGCAAGGGTGCGGGTAATAAGGCGCACTTGCAGCCTGTTACGCATTTCCTCGTCCACATAGGAATAGGTATTGCCCGCGTCGTCTTTCAGCGTGCGGGTACAAAGTTTCGCTATGTAACCCTCGTAGTGCTTCAAGATCGCGCACATGGCGGTTGTGTCGCCGTTTGCCGCTGCGGAAATGACAGGGAACGGCAACAGATTTTCAGACTTCCTAACGGTATTCATCATCTGCTTTTCCCTCCAAATACTGTTTGATTTTCGCAAGCGCGGATTTCCTGTGCCGGAAAACCGTCGTGCGTACAACATTCAGCAGTTCGCCAATTTCCGCGTCGCTCATATCCAAGAAGTAGGACAAAAGGATAATGTCGCGTTTCCTTTCGGGCAAAGCGTTAAGGGCTTCGGCAAGCAGTTCATTTTTGACGAGTACATCAAAGCCGGACACTTGAAAACGGAAATAATCGCTTTCGTATTCGTCCGTTGTGAAAAGCTGCGCGAGTTCGCTTTCGCTCAAATCCGAAAAAGTAACTTCGCGTGCTGCGCGTTTCGCAAGAGTGCGGCGGTGGCTTTTCGCTTCGCCGACCAAAGTTTTCTTTGCTAATGCGTCGTACTGATGTTGTATTCTTTCCTTGTCGGAAGAAGATAGCTCCATAGAGTTCACCTCCTTCCCGCGTGGAGTAGAGGACGGGAGTTAAGGGCTTGTCCTCTCTGCCCCTTTCGCTCCGTACCCGTTCGGGAGATGGCTCTTGAGTGCGCTTTTCAGAAAAAAGTTGAAAAAAGCAAAATGCGCCCGTCCGCAAGACGCGGACGGGCGCAAAGGAAATGTAAGCAGTAGCTAAATGTATTGACAGTTCACATTCATAGCCGGAATATCCCGCTTGCGGAGCATAGCTTTTTTTGACCGCAAAGCATTAGGCGGGTTACAGTAAATAAAAATGGACACGGCGATACCTCCCCGATACCGCCGTATCCTTAAAAAAGGGCGACTTTAATACACTACCCGCAATCCATTCTATAATAGGGAACAGCGGCTTTTGCGCAATATTAAATAAAAAAGCCGATAACACATAGGTTTTTTGACCTAATGCGTTATCGGCTCTGCGTCTATGCGTCTGGCACTTTTAATCATTTTTTTTTGAATTTATTATATGTGTTAGCTAACTGTCCACAAGCCGCGTTAATCTCTCTGCCATGAGAAACTCTCATAGTAACTTCAAGTCCTGCTTGCTCTAATTGATGTTTGAATGCAACTATTTCCCGTTTCTGTGGTGCTTTAATTCTTGAATTGCTTGTTGGGTTGTATTGTAACACGTTAATCATAACTTTTTTGCCCCGAAACCATTTTGCAAGTTGTCTTACATCTGAGGGCCGGTCATTTATACCCGGTAAAAGCAAATACGCAAAGACAATTTTGCGATTATGCCTTTCAGAATAGGATAAGGCTTGCTTAACAACATCTTCAATAGCATATATGCGCATGTGAGGAATAATACGATTTCTTGCAGATTGTGTTGCTGCGTGTAAAGATATTGTCAACTGAATTTTAAGATGTTCCTCGCGCAATTTTTTTAATTGATCGACCGGACCAACTGTTGATATGGTAATGCCGTCGGTTGGAAAGTTGAGCCCATATCTATCTCGGAGAATATGGATTGCTTTTATCAAGTTGTCATAATTGAATAAAGGCTCTCCCATACCCATAAAAACGATACGGTTTACTTTTCGACGCAACAATATAATCTGTTGTACGATTTCTGACGATGTTAGATTACGAACAAAGCCATTTCGCCCGGACTCACAAAAAATACAACCAACAGGACAACCGACTTGTGTGCTCACGCAAACAGTTCCACCATCTCGCCGCTTGATAAAAACCGTTTCAATGTATTTGTTGTCTTTCAGTTCGTAAACATACTTTTCAGTATCACTGCTTTTGCAAATATTTTTTACCAACATTGATAGATTTTTTTTGCGTGGTAATTGCTTATATAATTCTTCATATAAGGCTTTTGCTTCATTCTCGCCAATAACTTCCGACATTTCTTTGTAAGTAAATCCGTATGGATCATTCCGTACTTCCGCAGGCGTATATTTAGGTAAACGTTTCATTTTTATATCCTTTCTTCTAAATAATAAAAGTTTGTTTTTCTGTATTTTTGATTACAATCTCTAATTTTTCTACATCAATGATATGCGTCAATTTGCATTTAGGGCAGAAAAGAGGAAAATCTTTTAATACAGTATTATGAAATACTTGAACTCTCGTCTTTCCGTTACAAATCGGACATTTTATCCAATATTTTTTAAGCATTATATTTCACTCGTCCTTTTTACACAAAAAAATGCAGGTCAATCCTCAACATGAGCATTGACCTGCATTTATAATGCACAGAGCAGTACAACAAAACTAAGGCATAGCTTGCACTATGTCTATACTATATCTATACGTCGTTAGTTTTTTGTATAGCATCCGCAAAATAAGCATGACAAAAAAGCCCATGTTGAAAATGGGAAAATCCTTTTTTTCAATGCTTATCTAATACGCATGCTATGCAACATAAACGCCGCCTCCTTTTACATAAATTTTATTTTATCAGAAAATCAGTCTACTGTCAATACACAACAGGAAGTATTTAACCTAATGATATGAATTGTGTGGACATATCCAAAAAGAAAGGTGAACTGTAAAATGTAACAGGGTGAATGAAAATGGCAAAAAGACCCGTACCATTGTACGACTTTAAGGCTTTCGGGGCAGCTATAAAAGCCGCGAGAAATGAATACGGCGAGAGCCGCAAAAAGGTAAGCGACGAGTTATATATTTCCCCGCGCTACCTTGCGAATATCGAGAACAAGGGACAACAGCCGAGTTTACAGGTATTCTATGACCTTGTAACCCGGTATCATATTTCGGTAGATCAATTTTTCTTCCCGAACAGCAATGCGGAGAAATCCACCGGGCGGCGGCAGCTTGACGCGCTGCTGGACGGTATGAGCGATAAAGGCATACGGATTGTAACCGCAACAGCAAGGGAGATAACGGAAGTCGAAAAAGCAGAGGATTAACCTCACAATATGAGAAATCGGGAGATTGCAGCGCATGGCGGCTGCAATCTTTTTTTGCGTCCAAAATCAAAGGAACGCGCAACAAATACCGCCTTTCGGTGGGGGTATGGAGTAGATAGCAAGCACAGCAAACGAGTACCCGTTTGCGGAAAATGCTTGTTGGGATAATCCCAAACCCTTATACCGAAAGGCGGTGCGGAAATGGAAAACCGAAAGAGAAATATACAGATGAAGTTTTACGTTACGGAAGAAGAAAAGCGGCTGATCGACGAGAAGATGAAGCAGCTTCCCATAAAGCAGTATGGGGCATACTTCCGTAAAATGGCGATAGACGGGTATATTCTTGTCGTTGACCGAAGCGACACAAAAGCATATATCCGGGAACTGCAAGCGGTGAGCCGGAACATCAACCAAATTGCAAAACGCGCCAATGCGACGGGGACGGTTTACAGGCAGGATATAGAGGACATTAAAAAGGCGGTGGACGAGATATGGCGGTTACAAAGACGCACCCTATTAAATCAACCTTAAAGGCTGCGATAGACTATATCTTAAATCCCGAAAAGACAGACGGGAAGCTGCTTGCGTCCTCTTTCGGCTGCGGGCTGGAAACCGCCGATATTGAGTTTGCATGGACGCGGGAAGCTGCCGGAGATCGCGGCACACATTTAGGGCGGCACTTGATACAATCCTTTGCGGTGGGAGAAACCACACCGGAAGAAGCGCACAAAATCGGCATGGAACTTGCCGGGGCGGTATTAGGCGGCAAGTATGAGTTTGTTTTGACAACTCACGTCGATAAAGACCATCTGCATAATCACTTGATTTTTAACTCGGTCAGCTTCGTTGACTACAAAAAGTACCATTCCAACAAACAAAGCTATTACCATATCCGGCGCACCAGCGACAGGATATGTAAAGAGCATGGGCTATCCGTCGTCGTGCCGGGACAGGACAGAGGGAAAAGCTATGCGGAATATACCGCCGAAAAGCAAGGTACAAGCTATAAAGCCAAGCTGAAAACGGCGATAGATAACCTCATTCCCCGAGTGAAAGATTTTGACGAACTGCTGCGCCGCTTGCAGGAAATGGGATATGAAATCAAACAGGGCAAATACATTTCTTTCCGCGCCGCCGGACAGGAACGGTTTACCCGCACAAAGACGCTCGGCGCGGCCTATACGGAAGAAGCGATAAAGGAGCGTATCAAGGGCGTGTATGTTGCCAAAACAAAAACGCTGCGGGAAGATAAAAAAATCCGGCTTGTCGTTGATCTTGAAAACAGTATCAAAGCCCAACAGTCGGCGGGCTATGAACGGTGGGCGAAAATCCATAATCTGAAACAGGCTGCTAAAAGCATGAACTTCCTAACCGAAAATAAGATTGAGTATTACAGCGAACTTGAAAGCAAAATCGCGGATATTATGACCGCCCATGACGCGGCGGCAAAGGCGGTTAAGGAAGTGGAACAGCGTATGTCTGATTTGTCGCTGCTTATCAAGCACACCACCACATACCGACAGTTAAAACCGATTTACGATGAATACCGAAAATCGCCGGACAAGGAAAAGTATCTGCGGGGACATGAAAGCGAAATTATCCTGTTTGAAGCTGCGGCAAGGGCATTAAAGGAAATGCAGATAAAGAAGCTGCCCGATCTCGCCGCGCTGCGCAAGGAGTATAGAAGCTTAAACGACAGGAAAACCAAATTGTATGAAGATTATCGGCAAGCCAAGAAGCAAATGCAGGAATACGGCGTTGTCAAAAAGAACGTCGATAGTATTCTTTACCCGTCCCAAAGCAGGGCGCGGGAGCAGGAGCGATAAGGCGCAAAACATGGGGTGGCAAGTGGAATGTTAAGGGCTGAAAACGCCTGTGTTTCTGCGGCTTCCAGCGCATGAAAACGACATAGACGATAAAGTATATTCAAACCCGCAAAAACGGCTTTCTAATTGTCCACGCAAGGACAAAAAAAGAACAGGGGCTATTCCTCGTCGGTCAAGATAAACTCCCTTTCGGAAAACTCGCTGTCCGTCATGGCTTGCAGCTTGTTCACCGCTGCGGCGGCAAGCTGGCGCATATCCTCGTCCATGTAGGGCATGGCGGCAAGGATATTTTCAAGCGTTGTTTCCCGGCTGTCCTCGGCGTAGATCGCAACAATGTTTTCTTCCTCAATGGTAAAGCGGGTATTCATGCTATCAAACCTCCAAATCCTTTTTATGCTCTTTCTGTTTATCTTTCGGCTGCTGCGCCGCCTGTTTCTTGTATTCGTCCAGCTTCTTCAAAATGGACGGTTTTTTCTGCGGCTGTTCCCGTTTCTCGGCTTTTACCGCTTTTGCAAGGTCGGTAACGGAAATCGCTTCCCCCGCCTTTGCCCGCTGCTCAAAATCCGCGACGGTGGGCGTTTGCGGCGTATTATTGATAAGCCCGTCAAAATTGTTGTCGTTCTGCTCTATGGTGTCCTCGACGTGCTTTAAGGGATTATCCCGCTGCGGCTGCTCGGCGGCTATGGCATAAGCCTGTGTGCCATTTCCCATAATGAGATACTTCCCGTCCTCCGACGCATGATGAAAACCAAAGCCCGCCGCTTCGATCTGTTCACGGCTCATATCGGTAATATGAAAATTGCCCCTCGGCGTTCTAACGGTTTCACCCGTCAAAAGGCTGTCGGGGGTCGCTTCCGGCTGCTGCTTTTCAAGCTGCCCGTCCTTGTAGGAATATCCTTGCGCCGCGATTGCTTCAAGGGTCTTGCCCGTAACGTCGCCATAAATCCGCTTGTCTGCGTCAACCAGCATTTGCAAAGTGTCTTGTACGGTGTCGGACAAGGCTTGCTGCTGTTCGGGCGGCAGCTTGTCAAATACGGGGGTCTGCTGCTCCTGCAAAAACTCCGGCACTTGCTGAAAACCGATACTGTCTACATAGTGGGCGGTGTCCTCGTCGTTCTGATGAAGCACAACAATGTCGGAAACGGAAAGGCTATGCCCCTTAAAGTCGGCGGGGTGGTCGATATTAAACCTTTCCCAAATGTCGCCCAGCGTCATATCCTTTGTAAGCGGTGCAGTATAGACGAGTTCATAATTTACCCGGTCAATGGTAAGTCCAGCCGCTTGCAGACGGTCATAAGGCTCAAAGCGCAAGTCCCTTGTTTCGTCCCCGCGCTTTAACTGATAAATGGAAAAGGTATCGCCCTGCTCCTGCTCGGCTTGCCGCTGCTGCTGCAACTCGGTAAAATGCCCCTCAATCTCGGTAATGAGTTCCTTTGCGGTGGTCTGTATTGTTTCAAGGGACGCTTTTAACTCGGTCATTTCCTTGCCGCTGCTCCAACCAGCCACATAGCCGAAAGAGTAATCGGAAGTATCAAGGCCGAAATGCTGGCAAACCGTATAAGCGACGCTTTCCGCTTCTACCTCGCAGGTATGGCGGTCAACGCGGTTTTGCTGCTCCGGCGGGGCGTTTAAGTCTACGTCGTGCAGCTTCGCATGGGCGATTTCGTGAATGGCGGTCTTTACCGCCTGTAATTCACTCACGCCCTCTTTGATTGCAATACGCTTGTCGGTCAAACTGAAATACCCATTTGCGCCGTTTGTGATCTGCTCAAATGCAATCGGGACGGGGGACGCTTTTTCAAGGGCGGCGAAAAAATCCTCGTACTGCTCCACATCGGCAAGCAGCGGTTTAACGGAAAGGTCGGGAAACTCCTTGCCCTCGGTCTGCGAAATATCAAAGACGGTTATAACCTTAAAGGCGGGGACGGTGATTTCCTTTTCTTCCTTTACCACTTTTCCCTCGCGGTCAAGCATGGGCTTTCTCGTTTCGGGGTCGATTTTATCAACCAGCTTTTTCACCTTGTAGGGCGCGGGGGCAAAGATTTTAATGCCTTTCTCGCCTTTCTTTACATGGCGGTCAAACTCCTTTTCCCATTGACGGAAGCCCATTACCAAATTGCCGCCCTGCATAGCAATTAGGATAGTGTTATTCAAACTATAATCATGGAACTTTGACATAGCGGTTAGAAACTCTTTGTAGCGGTCGCTGTCAAAAATCGCCTGTACGCCCTGTTCCAAACGCGCGGTGATCTCCTTTACCTTTTCGGCGGGCTTTTCGGAAGTAAGGATAATGGGGACGACGGGGCGGGGCTGCTGCGGCTCTGCGGCCTGTGCGTCTGCTTGCTGCGTTTCGGCTGCGTCCATATAGGCTTTGTCCTGTTCGCCGCGCTCCGGCTGCGGGTAACTCATAATGCGGTATTCTTCCGGCACTTCGCGCCCCTCAAACTGCCGTTCCCACTCGTCGCCGCTTTCCACGATATAGCCGTACTCGGTAAACGCGCCTTTTTCCTGCGCGGCAGCGTTCCTGCCAAAAGTAGAAAGGTCAATGCCGCCTTTCCATTCTTCGGGCATTTGTACCATGCCGGATTGATTTAAGTAATAGTCGCCCAAATCGTGGTAGTTATGTACTTCGGGGATATGGACGTAAAAATCCACGTTGTAGGTGAAGTCAATTACCTGTCCAATATTTGCAAGCCCGTTTTTCTGCTGCAAAGCTGCGTTCAGCTTGCCAACCTCGGCGGGGTCAAGCTGTTCGAGCCGCGCCGCAAGAAAATTGAGTTCGTCCACGTCGGCGGCGCATACCATTTCATAAGGCAAGGCAATATGTTTCTCCGGGTCGTCGGAATAGCCGCGAATGGAAAAATCCTGCGGGTTGTCGGCGGTAATGCCGACGTTCCGCATAGCTTCGTGCAACTGCTCCTTTGTGGCGGGCATATCCAACCAATAGCCGCCGGGGTCGCCCGCGTCAAAGCGGCTGCGGTTGCCTATCATAATAGAAAACTGTTCGCTCATGTGTTCACGCTCCTTTTCCTGCCCGGTATTTTCGGGGATAGCTGCCGCCTGTTGCTGCTGCGGGGGTTCTTCGCCCTCTATGGTGTAGTCCGGCATGAGCATACCGTTTACTTTGAAATAGTCGGCGTACTCCTGCGGGATAGGCGGGGAGATTTCCGTAAACAAGCGGTCATACGCTTTGATACGCCCATTCAGATACTTTTCCATAGCTGCCTTGTCGGTGAAAACCTTTCTATCTTGTCCGGCAATCTTCGCTTGCCCGTTCCTGTTCGGGCTGTTGGTATAAACGCCCCATGTGAGAGAATAGGAGTAAGGGACGCTTTGCTGCTTCTCCCTGTCGTAACGGGTGTTTTCGTAAATGTGGTAATTCATCTGATATACCCGGTTGCTGCGAATATGGCGGTTATGCTCGGTGGTCTGCCACTCGTTAGCGGTGTGCTGGACGTGCGGCGTTCTCACATATTCAAGTGTTTTATCCAGCAAAAGCGTTCTTCCCGCCTGTTCTTCCCATGCGGCGGCGCGTTCTTTAAGGTCGTCAAAAATCGCCTGTTCTGCCGCCGCGCTTTCGCTGCGCATGGAAAGTAGCTGCGCAATCGGCAAGGAAGCATAAGGGGCAATCTCCCTGTCCTTTGCTTCAAAATATATCCGGCGTTCTATCCGCATGGTTTCGGCGGCTTCTAATTTGTCATGGTCGTATGAGGAATACGGCATATTCTTTCATCACGTCCTTTCTCGGTCATATAAGGGTTTGGGACTATCCCAACAAGCAAAATGCCCGCGCTCTCTATGGGAAGCGCGGGCATTTCTCGCAAACGGGTACTCGTTTGCTGTGCTTGCTATGTAGTTGTTTTTATCCGTAAACGCCTGTTTCTCTCGCTTTGGGCTTTCTGTCTGCGGCGTATCTTTGCCGCGCAATCGGGGCAGTATTTCGCCCGGTTGCTGCCCGCCGCAAACGTGCTGCCGCATACCGCGCAACGCTTCAAATCGGTTTCCCCGCTGCGGGTGATCTGTTCGCAAAGCTGCCTGTCGGCGGGTAATACCGCTTCGCGGAAATAGCGGCATAGCAGCGAATAGCTGATACTCTGCACACAAACGCAAGTTTCCCCGTCGTCCAGCAGCAGACAATTCCCGCAATCGTTGTTTGCACAAGCGGCGCGGGTCATTTTCTTTACGGCGCGGTATTGCTTTTCATCAAGCCTTATCATTTTCGGTTCTGCTCGACGCGGAAGTTTACATACTTGCCGCCTGTGTCGGCAAGCAGCACAACTCCGTCAAAGGTCTTTCCCGTCTTGGTCGAGTACATACCTTTGATTTTTACCTTTCCGTCTTTCAAAAGGGCGGCGGCAATCGCCTTTGTGAAAGCCTTTTTGCGCTGCTCAAAAAAGCGGTCATTCTTCCACATCACAAAGCTGCAAGCCCTGTCGGAGCAGTAAAAGTTTTTCTTGCCCTCGTAAACCGCCGCGCCGCAACGGGGGCAAGTGCCGATTGCTTCCCGCTGCGGGGTAAACAGCTTCGCTTTATCCTCGGAAATCGCGGAATAGGTCTTGACAAGCCCCGCTGTCATTTCCTCAATCCCGCGCATGAAGTCGGCGGGGCTGTCGCTGCCCTTTGCAATCCCGGTAAGGCGCGTTTCCCATTCTGCCGTAAGCTGCGGGGACGTAAGGCTGTCGGGCAGAATAGCGACAAGGTTATACCCGTCCTTTGTGGGGATTAGCTTTTTGCCCTTGCGCTCGGCAAAGCCCGCGCTAATGAGTTTTTCAATGATACCCGCCCGCGTCGCGGTGGTGCCTAACCCTTTGCGCTCCGCGTCCTCCGGCGTGTCCTCCTTTCCCGCACTCTCCATAGCCGAAAGTAACGTATCTTCGGTAAATGCCTTTGGGGGCTGCGTGTAACGTTCGGAGATCTCCGCTGCCGGATTGTCAAAGGTCTGCCCCTCGGCAAGCGGGGGTAAAACCGCTTCCGGCTCTGCGTCCTCGTCCTGTTCCCCGGACGCGGCGCGGGATAGTCTTTCAATCTCGCGCCAACCCTCACAAAGCGTCGTCCTGCCCTTTGCGGTAAAGGTATAGCCGCCGCAAGTGAAAACCGCCGTAACCGCTTCATACTCATAGGGCGCGGCAACGGCGCAAAGCAGTTTTGCGCACACAAGGGTCATTAGCTTTTTCTCACTTTCGGCAAGGGAAGAAAAGCCCGTTTTCACAAACTCCGCTGTCGGCAAAATGGCGTGATGGTCGGTTACTTTGCTGTTGTCGCAAATCCTCGCAAGGTCGGCTTGCAGCTTCACGCCCTGCATAAAGGGGAGAGCAGCGCAAAGGCCGGTGATAAGTTCCTTTGTGCTGCCCTCCATATCGGAAGTGATATATTTGCTGTCGGTGCGGGGATAGGTCAAAAGCCGTTTTTCATAAAGGGCTTGCGCATAGTCAAGGGTCTGTTTCGCCGTAAACCCATACAAACGGTTTGCTTCCCGCTGCAAGGCGGTGAGGTCAAACAGTTTCGGCGGGGCTGCGGTCTTTTTCTCTTTTTTAAGGGAAGTACAAACGGCCTGCGATTTCTCGCAAGCCGCTTTCATCTGCCGCGCCGCCGCTTCGTCGTCCTGCCTTTCGGAAAGGGCGGCAACGCCGCCAACGTCCAGCCGGACGACATGATATTTCTCTTTCTTAAAGCTGCTGATTGCATAGTCGCGGTTTACCAGCATAGCAAGGGTGGGCGTTTGCACTCTGCCGACATTCAATGTTTTATGGTAGAGGATAGAGAAAAGGCGGGTCGCGTTAATGCCAATGAGCCAATCGGCCTTTGCTCTGCAAAGCGCGGATTGATAGAGGTTGTCATAGCCGCGCCCGTCTTTGAGATTTGAAAAGCCCTCGCGGATTGCACTTGCTTCCATGCTGCTAATCCAAAGGCGGGAAAAGGGCTTTTTGCAATTCGCCTGTTCATAGACAAAGCGGAAAATGAGTTCCCCCTCGCGCCCGCTGTCGCAAGCATTGATAATCTCGGTAACGTCGCTGCGGTGCATAAGGTCTTTGAGAATGGAAAACTGCTGCTCCTTGCCGCTGGCAACAATAAACTGCCACTCCTGCGGGACAATGGGAAGATCGTCGTACTTCCATTTACGGAATTGTTCATTGTAGGTCGCCGCGTCTGCAAGGCTAATCAAATGCCCGATACACCACGACACAAGGTAGCCGCCGCCCTCAAAATATCCGCTGCGCTTTTCATTCGCGCCCATAACGGCGGCAATCGCCGCCCCGACGCTCGGTTTTTCTGCAATTACAAGTTTCATAGATTATCGTCCTCCTGCTCGGTCTGTTCGGTTTCGACTACTTCCGTTTCCTCGTCGTCCTCGTCAAAATCAAGGTCGTCAAGGCTGCTGCTGCCTTTCGCCGCGTCCTTTTTGGGCTTCAAAATCTTAAAGTAGTAGAACGCGCCGCCGCCCGCTGCGGCAACAAGCAGCACGACAAGCAGAATACCCATGCCGCCGCCTTTTTCTTCTTCCGGCGGCTGCTCGGTTTCTTCCGGCTCCGGCTCGGCTTCCTTGCCCGCGCACTCGCTCATGTTGACGCTGCAAACGGGACAATCGGTGTTGACGCTTCCGGCAACGCATTTTTCAGTACAGCTACAAACGGGGGCTTCGGTCTGCCCGTCCTCCATAAGGGCGGTTAAATCCGCTTCGTCCACTTGGTTAAGGAAATGGACGGTATTTTCCCCGTCCTCGGCGCGGTCAATGATGATGTAAAAATAGTTTCCGTTTTTCGTAACGACGGTAATAAACTGCTTATCGCCGGACGCTTCGCCCGTTATGTCGTCCACAAGGCTCATGTTGCCCTCCGGCGTTAAGGGCTGCGGCTCATAGCCGCCCGTCGTTTCTTCCGGCTCGGTTTCGGTTACGGGGGTAGGCGGCTCGTCGCTCACATCACCGCCGCCCGCAAAAGCGGTAACAGAAAAGCCGCCCATGAGTACAAGGGCGGCAAGCAAAGCGGTAACGCTGCGGAACAGTTTTTTATGCTTCATCTTCGGTTTCCTCCTGTTCGTCGGTGTAGTCTGCGTCCGGCTGTGGCAAGGCAATTTCGCCGCTGGCGTAAGCGGAGAGGAACGCGGCAAGCTGCGCCCCGTCAAGGTGTACCGCTTTCACCATTTGAACGATCTGCGCGTTTTCTTCCTCGATTTTCTGCGCTTCAAGGTCTTTCAGCCTTTTTTGGTATTCAAGGATTTTCGCCCTCGTTTTCTCAATATCCCTTTCGATACGGTCAAGTTTCGTGTTTGCCATAGAAATAAACTCCTTTCAAAGTCAGTTGTAATGTAGCCGCCCATAGGCGTAAAAATGGGATTGCCAATAGCTTGTATCAAGTTTTGCGTATTGTATCGGGTCGCCACAATGCAGCATGACGGGGCTTCCGTCCCCGTCCTCGCCAACGTAGATACCCACATGAGATACCCCCGGCGTGTCGTATGTACCCGTAAAGAAAACCAAATCCCCCGGCTGCGGGTTGGAAACGCGGGTTGAAATGTTGTAAAGCCCTTGCGCCCCAAGTCTGCCCGTATTGTATAGGCCGCTGTTCGTCAATACATAACTCACAAAGCCGCTGCAATCAAAAGAGGTTTCCGGGGTGCTGCCGCCCCACACATAGGGAAAGCCGACGTATTTATCCGCTTCCTCTATGAGCCGCGCAAACTGTTCATCGGAATTAAGCAGCGCGGCGGGTACTTCATAATCGGCGGGCGGGTTTTCATAGTATTTAGACACATAGCCGGACGACGGGAACAAATCGGGGCGGTTTCCCAGCGACGACATATACATAGCGTACATGGATAGCTGTTCCTCGCCCATGATGTAGACGGGGACATGGGAAAGGTTGAAGTTTTCCAAATCCACATGGAGAATGTAATAGTTGTAGGGTACTTCAACCTCATATTCGTTGCCCTCGCTGTCCGTCCTCGTTTCGGTGCGGTATCGTACCTGTACTTCTTCCTCAACGGTCAAGATATACTGTTTCTCAAAGAGCATTTCAAGGGTGCTTTGCGCTTCATCAAGGGTAAACACGCCCTCATGCAGCGCGGAAAGGATAGAGATTAGCACATAGGGGTCATGCTCGATCTCGTCCGCGTTCACCCGGTATTCGTCATAGCCGGGGTATTCGCGCTCGATATTATTCAGCATATCTTGTAACTCGGCTTCCATAGCGGCATACGCGCTTTCCGCGCCTGTAATATCCGCGTCCTCGGAAAGATAGGACGACGCAATTAAGCCGCTGCCGCTGTTGCCGCCAAAGAGGGAGCAAGAGGACAAGCCGCCGAAAAGCAGAAGCACGATAAAGGCAATCCCGCCCACAAGCAAGCAGCCTTTCCAGTGCCGGACGACAAAGAACGTCGCCCGTTTGGTTTCCTGCGCGGTTTTCTTCGCCGCCTTTGCGGTGGCTTCGGCGGTCTTTTTCACTTTGCCGCCCGCTTTCAGCGTCTTTGCATACTGCTTTTTAATGCGCTGCTTCTGCCAAAAACGGGAAATCGGGTTTGAGTGCGCAAGGGCGGGGTTATCGTGCAGCGCCTTTTGATAGAGGAAATCGGCGTTTGCCTTTACCGCCTTTCTCTCGGCTGCCGCCGCTGCCCGGTAGGGTTTCAGCTTGTGGCTGCGTATGCCGCGCTTTACCGTCCGCGCCGCCATACCGCCCGCTTTCTCGCCCGCAAGTTCTACCCTGTGCCCGCTTTCCACACCGACATTTTCTTTCTCAACCTCGTAGATTTTCCCATGTACGGTGCTGTTCAACTCCTGCGCCGGACGGGACAAGGGGTTATGCCGCAACTTGCCGTTTGGGGGCTTATCCGTCTTTTCAAAGGAAAGGCGCGTCTTTGCCTTGCCTTTCGCTTCGTCAAAAACGCGCTCTTTCTTGATTTTGGTCTGCTTGGGGATAGCCGCCCGCGCTGCGTCTAAACGGTCTGCCGCTTTCTCGGATTTACGGATAGATTTCTGCAATTCCGGCGTTGCCCGTTCCGCTTCGGAAAACTGCAAGCGGGAAGTATGGGTTTTTAGCTGCGCCGCGTCAAGGGCTTTTTTCCCTGCGCCCTTTGCCGCTTGCCGTTCAACCTCTGCGCCGATACGGTCAACAGCCTTTTCTGCCGCTGCGGTAGGGGCTTGGGAATAGTTTTCCTCCTGCGGCCTTTCGCTGATACTCGTTGTTTCGCCCGTCGTGAGGTTTTCCGCAACCGCCCCGTCGCGGGTCATTTTCTGCGTTACCTTGTCGGGGGCTTTCCATTCCTTGCTCAATCTTCATCACCTCCAATCCGCTGTTTTGCAAGGGTGCAATAGTCGGGGTTTAACTCAATGCCGATATAGCGGCGGGAAAGGTGCTTTGCCGCCGCTGCGGTGGTGCCGCTGCCTAAAAACGGATCAAGGACAATCCCGCCCACGGGACAGCCCGCCAAAATGCACGTTTCCGCAAGTTTGGGCGGGTATGCTGCGAAATGCCCGCCATGATACGCGACATTGTTGATCTGCCAAACGTTGCGACGGCTGCGGACGGGACAAATCAACTCGTCGGCGTATGCGCCCTTTTCGCGGGGGCGGTTGATTTTCTGCGGCTGGTTTTGCCCCGGAACAGTAACGTTATACTTGTTTCCTTTGCTAACTCCGCTTTTCAGCCGCCCCGCCGTTGTGGGGGCTATCGGCTCGGCTACTGCTTGCCAATTGTAGTAATACTTCTTTGACTTGGTAAGCAGAAACACATATTCATAGCAGCGGGTCGGCCTGTCCCGCGTGCTTTCTGGCATGGGGTTTGTTTTGTGCCAAATGATAGAACTGCGCAAATACCAACCGTCGCCCCGCAAGGCAAGGGCTACAAGCCACGGAATACCGATTAAATCTTTGGGCTTACAGCCGGGGGCGCGGTGGTTGAACGCCACTTGCTGCCCGTTCCTGCCTTTGGGATATTTGGGGTCTTGGTGGTCGGCTTTGCTGCCTGTGCCGCAATAAGTGTCCGCGATATTCAGCCAACAAGTCCCCTCCGGCGTAAGCACCCGCTTTACCTCATGGAATACCGCCGTAATGCGGGAAACATATTCTTCCGGCGTTGCTTCCCGTCCGATCTGCCCGTCTGCGCCATAGTCCCGCAAGGCATAGTAGGGCGGGGACGTTACGCAACAATCAACTGCGTTTTCCGGCAAGGTTTGAAGCACCTGCAAGCTGTCGCCGCAATAGATTTTGTCCGTTTCTATCCTCATGCCGACACCTCGCCGGGTTTGGTCGTCATGACGCGGTACAGTTCCGTATCCTGCGGGAAACGGTCAATAAAGGGCAAAATCACGTTGCCGTAGAAAATAAGCCCCTCGCCCGCGTCGGAATGGGTTACATAGGTCATTTGCTGCTGCGAAATGTTAAGCTGCTTTGCAAGGATTTCCCTGTCGCCCTGTGCTTGGTTGAGCATATAGACAAAATCGCTGTTTTCAAAAACGTTTGAAACTTCTCTGCTCGTCAAAAGGTCTTTGACGTTCTGCGTGATACCTGTCGGAATACCGCCCCACTTCCTAAAACGCTTCCAAATCTCGACGCTGTATGCTGCGGTCTGTTCCTCTTTCAAGAGTAAATGAAATTCGTCGATGTAATACCGCGTCGCCTTGCCCTCGCTGCGGTTTACCGTTACTCTGTTCCATACTTGGTCTTGGACGATAAGCATACCGACTTTTTTAAGCTGCGTACCGAGTTCCTTAATATCAAAGCAGACAAGGCGATTATGAATGTCAACGTTTGTCCTGTGGTTAAAAATGTTCAAGCTGCCGTTTACATAGAGTTCCAATGCCGCCGCGATACGCTGCGCTTCCTTTTCCGGCTGCTTCTTGATCTCGTCGTAGAGGTCGCCCAAAATCGGCATATTCTCCGGCTTCGGGTCGGCAAGGTAGTTGCGGTACACGCTGATAACAGCGCGGTCAATCAAGGTCTTTTCGACAGCTTCCAGCCCGTTTTTACCTCCCATAATCAACTCACAAAAGGAAAGGATAAAATCGCTCTTTAAGGCTATGGGCGTGTCGCCCTCGCTGTAATTGAGGTTAATATCCATAGGGTTAATGTACTGCGTGCTGTTCTGCGAAACCTTGATAACCTGTCCTTTCAAACGTCCGACAAGGGGGTAATAGTCGACTAAGTCAGCGAGATTACTCCCGCTTTCTCGTCTAAGAACCGTAC
>NZ_QVFL01000013.1:95068-140141 GCF_003434225.1 Absiella sp. AM29-15 | reverse complement strand
AAGATTTACACTGGTTTTTTTTTAATTGTCCTTGACAAAGGGTACACTTTAAACCTTCAAACGTAGAGGATGGTTTTTTAAATTACAGTATGGCTTTAGAAGCGAATGATACATCAACATTCTATGGCTTTAATATGCAATTTTTGGATGAAAATCTAAATCCAATAAGTAAGGCTGATTGTTCTTTTTGGCGAGATGGAGATTCAATAAAGCTTGGTGCAGAGACGTTAGATGATGGCTTTTGCATGTATGATTTTCTTGGAGAAAAAGGAAATGGATTTAATGTTGAAATATATTATAATCAGAAAACTTATAAAGGGAGTTTTAAAATAAGAGAAGATGCTGAGAATATAAAGTTTATTATCCAAAATGATGGTACATTAAAGAGAAGTAGTGCTGCAGAAATTTATAATTATTAAATCAAATAGAAAGAATCAATCAGATATTGAATAGGTAAAATAAATGAAATGGAAAGAAAATAAACAAGCAATTATATTTACAAGTATAATGAGCGTAATCACCTTAATAACATTATATCTTATATTAGGATTAAATGTATTGCCAATGAAATACAGTATTCCAGTAATCATCTTATTAATTGTGATATGTGGTGTTCTTATTTATACACAGATAAAAAATAAAGGCAAAAAGTTAGGAAAAGTATTGATTTTTTTAGTATCTATTCTATTGTTGTTTGGCGATTATGCAATGTACAAAGGCAATGGTACTTTACGTAAGATATCAAATCAAAAAGATGGATATGCTATCGTATCTGTCATTGTGAAAAGTGATAATGAGGCAGAAAATTTAAAAGGATTAAAAGGACAAAGACTAGGATATTCAGATACTGGAGAAACAACTTACGTATATCGAGCTTTAAGTGATGTGAAGAAAGAGATATCAGATGATGTATCATTGATTTCTTATAAATCTATGAATACCTTTAGTGAAGATTTTTATGAGAATAAAGTAGATGCTTTATTACTAGATGAAAGTACACGTGCAACGATTGAAGATGAACATCCAGACTTTAGCAGGAAAACCAAAGTCATCGCACAATTTGAATATAAGATAGAGGAAGAAGATTTAAGTAAGAATGTGAAGGTCACAAGTGTTCCATTTAATGTGTATATTACAGGAATTGATACATATGGTGAAATCAGCACAACAGGTCGTAGTGATGTGAATATGATTGCGACCATCAATCCTAAAACTAAACAGATATTACTAACAAGTATTCCTCGTGATTATTACATTGAACAAACTTGTCAGGGAAATCAAAAAGATAAGCTAACCCATACAGGATTCTTTGGTGTTGGTTGTACTTTAACATCTGTAGAGAATTTCTTTGATATAGAATTGAATTATTATGCAAGAGTAAATTTCTCTAGCTTGGAGAAAATTGTTAATGCTTTAGGTGGAATCACTGTAAGCAATCCTCATGATTTTAATGCTGGAGGTTTTCATTTTGAAGAAGGAGATATCCAATTAAATGGTGCACAGGCATTAGCGTTTTCTCGTGAGCGATATTCTTTTGTAGATGGTGACTTTGAAAGAGGTCGTGATCAAATGAGAGTATTGACTGCAATCATCAATAAGATCACATCACCTGCCATCATTACAAACTATTCTAGCGTGTTAGATGCTATCGCAGATACTTTCCAAACGAATATGAATGAGGATGAAATCAAAGCAATCATCAATATGCAATTAGATGATATGGCAGGCTGGAATATTAAACAGATCAGTGTCAGTGGCACAGGTGGAAGTGATTGGACACCAGCCAATGGATTTAATGCCTATGTGGCATATCCGAATATGGATAGTGTACATGAAGCGGTAGAGATGATGAGAAAAATAGAAAAAAATGAAATCATAGAATGAAAAAAATATTAAGGAAGAAATATGATTATTTTAAGCGAGATTATTTCTTCTTTGTATTTTTTAAATTGATTTATACTATAGGATCAATGATATATTTTAAACATTGTTTATAACAATGAGGAGGTTCGTTATATGAAGGCTGAAGATAACGATTTAATGACAAAAAATTTCGAATCAATATCAAATTGTTTTGATATTTCTACAATTACAGAAATATCTGAGTTTCTAAATAGTAAAAACAATGAAGTATTAAATTATTCTAGATTATCCATTTTACCATCTTTTGTAAAAGATGTGGGAGAGCTAATTATGGATAGCAAAAGATTAAAAGTAGATGAAAAAAAAGCAGAATTAGATGCTGATGTGATAGTACAATATATTCAATCTAAGGAGAAATGTTATGTAAAGACAATTGAAGCTAGTGTGGAAACAAAATTAGAAGCAATCGATCGTGAATATGATTATCAAGAGAAAGAACTGCTATTAAACTATGATCTTAAGTTGAAAGAATTGCAAGAAACTTTTACTCAAAAAGATAAAAAGTTTGCTGAGAATTGTAGGAAATATGATCAATTAATGAAAGAGTTTAAAGAGCAAGAACAATATTTTTTACAAGAAATTGAAACAAGTTTAAAAAAGATTATACAAAAAACAAATAATGAACCCTTATTTGGAGAATATAAAACTGAGTATTTATTCTTATTACACTTGAGAGAGAAAATTTCTCAGGATTATTCTAATAAATATATTAAGCTATATGAAATCTATATGAAGGACTAAAATTATGTGGGCAAAAGAAATATGGAATACAATAAAATTCAAAATTTTACAAATGTTAGATTATTTAAGTAATACTTTTGATATAAAAAAAGAATATATAGTAATTACTTTTATGCTTATTGTTATCTTTTTAGTTCTAATGATTATACTTAAGGTATACAAGAAATATAAAATTAAGAAAGTAATTAGAAAATGTAAAAGTAAACAAGATCTAAAAATTAAAAGATATGATTCTGAAATTACGAAAATCAATAAACAACTTAACTATAGTAAAGATATAATAAGAAAAGCTGAAATAAAAGGATATATTACTGTAAATAATGCGTGGAGAAAAAGATTTAATGATTTAAATGAATTATCTAACATATTGCAAGCAAATTTAGAATATGAAATTAAAAAGCATTTAGAAAAAAGTAAATTTCATCGATATACAAATTTACATTTTAGATGTATGTTGCTAGGAAACCAAGCATACGATGATTATAAAGTTTCAAAAAAGCAACAAAAAGATCTTTTAAAAGCTATTAATCAATTGGAAAAGAAAAATAAAAAAGTGAAAAATAAAGAGTTACAAGAATATAAAAAATTAGCAAAATTATTAGGAGAAGCATCGCAAAAGTTATATGAGGAAATGGTAGAGTTGCAAACTAATACTGCCAAACTAAGGGATAAAATAAGAGATGAATGTGGAAAAAGAGGAAGAGAATGGTATGAGAAAAATATAAATCACAGAAAATAAAACAATTAATAATCGTTTAGCTGATAGAAATAGGAATTATCATAAAATTAAAAATAGAGGAGGATAATTTTATGTCAAGAATAGGAATTGACTTTGGGACAACAAATTCGTATTGCGCATTCTATAGTATTGAAGGGGATGGTAAATTAATAAATATCATGAAAAACAATCAGCCTGAACCATCTTTATTTTTTTATAAATCAAATACTGGAGAAATTTATGGGAGTAGATGTAAAGATTATATTGATGTTTTTCCCAATAATTTCATAAAATCAATAAAGGTAGTTTTAGATAATGAAGAAGAAAATGTAGTAATAGATGGAATATCATTTGAAAAAATGTATATTGTACAAAAATACATTGAGCATTTAATAAATGATATAGTAAATATAAAACTTGAGAGTATTTATGAAGATGCAGTAGATGAAGTTGTTTTATCTTTTCCAGTAGGGTTTTCTGAAAAATATAAAAGTAAAATTAAAAAGGCAGTAGAAAATATAAGCATAAAAGGAACAGATAAATTTATAAAAGTAATTGCAATGATTGAGGAACCTGTAGCGGCTGCAATTCATTATTTTTATATTATGAAGGAAAAAAATATAGAGACAAATGATAATGTTCTTGTATATGATTTAGGTGGGGGAACTTTTGATGCAGCTATTGTACATAAAGGTATTTTAGGGGACTTAACTGTTATTGATCATCAGGGAATTAAAAATTTAGGTGGAGATCAATGGGATGAATTATTAGGAAATCACATTATAAAACGCTTAGAATATGAAAACTTAAGTGACGATGGATTGAATGAATTAAAAAAAATAAAGCAAAAAGAAAGAGATTATATAAAATTTTTGCATAAAGTTGAAGAATTAAAAATGCGATTAAGTGAAGCTGATGAATCAATATTTGTATTAAATTGTGGCTATAGTATTATCATTAGAAGAACTGATTTTGAAGAAGAAACAAAGCAATTAATAGAAAAAACGTTAACAGTATGTGAAACATTAATCAATGATAATAGCGATTATCCAATATCTCAAATTATATTATGTGGTGGAAGTACATATATGCCTATGATAAAGGAAAATCTTTCAAGAGTCTTTCCTACAATGAGTATAAATCTACATTATCCTGAATCGGCAATAGCATTTGGAGATATATTGTATAAAGAAAACGAAAGTGTATCAACAATATTAAAAACAAATCACAGCTATGGTACAAGATGTTTTATAGGAAATTCAGAAATTGAAAAGATTAGTAATGTTATATACTATAATGAATATTTACCTGTTGTGAAATCAAAAAATTTTTGTACACATACTGCTACTGATTCAGTAATTTATACAGTTTATGAAGGAAATATTAAAGAAGGTGAGGAAGATTATAGTGAAATCAGAAGTCAAAAGTTATTAAAACAGTTCAGATTTGTATTTAATTATATTGTTCCAAAAGGGACTAATATGGATGTGATTTATACTTTAGATGAAATGGGGATTTTGACTTTATCTGTTCATAGTGATAATCATCTAGACCAGAATTTTAGTGTAAAGGTATTTGAAGATGGTATATAATAATGATTAAATGTATAAAGAAATTCATTAGACTAATAAAAAGGATGATTATAAAAGTGAACACAATGAAAAACGAGTATATCGAGGAATCAAAAGAGAAAATAGTAGAACAAAAAAAATCTGAACAAGAACAAGTGGTTCTAGAACTGGATAATAATGAGAATAATGAAGAAAATAGTAATCTAGAATTAAGAATTAATGAAGCAGATAATAAACTAGAAAGAAATAAAGAGAAGTTATCAACAAATTGTGATAATGAAAATAAAATTGATAATGGACAAGAGAAAAATAAAATAGAATATATTGATGAATATACTAATATGATTAAATCATTAATTTCTTTTCAAAATAAAGTTTATTGTATCAATAAAGAAAAAGAATATATTAATTCTAGTTTGGATCTCATTAAAAATTTAGCTAATTGTGAAAAAATAGATGAGAATATTTTTAAAATTTGTATAAAATCAGTTGTCCAAGATATTATTAAAATTGATAATTCTTATAAGGAATTGCAACTGCAAGGATTATTAGAATTACTAGATTCTATTGATCTTATAACTAAAAATATTGAAGAAGGTATTTTAGAAACAGATCAAATATGTGATAGATTAAATGGGCATAAAATATTATTAAAACAAAAAATTAAAAATTTTAGTATAGTTGAAGAAAATCCGAAAATTGGTGATTCTTTTAATCCAGAAATTATGGAAGTTGATATTGGGGTAAATTATGATTTCGAAAATAAGAATTATAAAGTGATTGAAGTAATAAGTCCATGTTTTAGATATAAAGACATTCTCCTAAGAAAATCATTTGTTAAGATAAAGGAATCAAATCATGGGTATAAGCATAGTAAATGATTGTTTGATAATTTCAGATGATATAGTTTTTTTGAAAGATGGAAATTTTAAAAATCAAAGTTTTAAAAAAGCTATATTATCGTCTAATATAAAAGTAATCAGTAAAGAATGTTTTAAAAATTGTGATAAATTAGAAGAAATTATACTACCTATAGGTGTAAAACGAATAGAAGAGTCGGCATTTGAAAACTGTTCTTCTTTACGAAAAATTATAATATTAGGTGATTTAGAATATATAGGAGATTACGCTTTTGTAGAAACTAAAATTGAGAATATTACATTTCCTGAATCGTTAAAATATATAGGAGATTATGCTTTTTTTTGTTGTTTGATTAATGAAGTTTATCTTCCAGATAGTGTAGAATTTATTGGAGAGTCTGCATTCAAAGATTGCGGACAAATAGGAAACAAAATAGTTTTAAAATTTTATGAAAAAAAGTATTTTATCGAATATTGTAAAAACAATTTGATAAAATATGAGATTTTAACTGATAGAATTTTTGATTATCATATCGACGAAGATGGCGCTTTAACATTTAATTCTGATATTGTTTATATTGAAAAGGAAACATTTAAAAATAATCAAATAATTACCTCGATAAATTTTGATAAAGATATAATTGTAATAAATGAATCTGCTTTTGAAAATTGCAAAAACCTTAAAAGTATATCATTAAGTGGAATTATCACAATAGATAGTCGTGCTTTTTGTAATTGCTCTGACTTAATTTCATGCAACTTTCGTGGAGATGTGATTAGCATAGGTGATGAATCTTTCTTTAATGATTCATTGATTGACGTGAATTTTAAAAACAGTATAAAAAAAATAGGTGAAAGAGCATTTGCAGGAAACCCATTAGTCTTTTTAAAATTACCAGATGATATTGAATTTATAGGTCAAGATGCTTTTTTTGCCTGTCAAAATAAAGATAATCACATATTAATTGAATCTAATTCAAAGATAGTTGAGAATTATTGTAATCAAAATAATATATTGTATAGTAAAGGTAGAACAATAAAATTATTAAATCCTCTAATCAAAATGAAAAGATATATTAAGGAAGTCACTTTTTATACTGAGGTAAAAAAAGTATATGGTTCTGGTTATAAAAGGAAAGTCTTATTGGAAGATATTAATTTGTCTTTTTCTTCTGGAGATATGGTATTTATCATGGGGTGTTCTGGATCTGGTAAATCAACACTATTAAAAAGTATATTTGGAATAACGAAACAGTCTAAAGTTTATTCAGAATTAAAGATAAAAAATGGGAAAAATGAAAAAGTATATCATTTGAAAAAAGGAAAAAGCAATTTTATGAAATTTCTTACATATGGTCCACAATTTTCTCTATCGAATCCTAATTTAAAAGTAAAACAAGAAATTAAAAAAAAGCTGGAGTTAAGAAATATTTATATAAAAAAAGAAGTATATACAAAGACCATAGCTAAATATAATCTTGAAAATCTTTTAGATAAAAAAATTTCAAATTTAAGTGGAGGTGAAAAAAAACGATTAATGATGGCTGTTGCTGATTTGTGTAATTGTTACATATATGCGATGGATGAACCAGATTCAGGATTAGATGAGCCATTTGCAAGTCAACTATTTTTACAATTATGGGAAAAATCTTGTGAAGGATGTATTGTAGCGGTAGTTAGTCATCATCCAAAGGATTTTGTGAAAAATGATCAAGTAATTAAATTTGAAGAGGTTTTTAATAAATTACTTGTATTAGCTGTAGATGAAAAAGATATAGGCAGAGTTGCATATTTTGGAGAAACCAAAGATGCAAGAGATTTTTTTAAATTAAAAGAAAATGATAAATACAGTGATATCATCAAAATTTTAGAAAATCAAGAACAATCTAATTATTATATAAATCGATGGCAGCAAGTGATGAAAAAAAACTAAATAAATTTGGGAGAGGTTATAATGGGTAAGCAAACAAAAACGCTTTTAAGTACTAGATTTCATGAAATGATTAATGTTAAACAATATAAATTTGTAGTGTTAGCATTTTTAATGATTTCTTTAATGTCATTTGTGTTAAAAGAAGATATTTTTAAAACATATTCAGCAACAAGATCAGGTATATTTACTCTTGTCTGCGCAAGTATATGGTTAGGAATATTTAATTCAATACAAACAATTTGTTCTTGTAGGCAAAGAATAATTGATGATTTTTTAAATGAAATGCGTGTTGGATCTTTTGTTTTATCAGAGTTGATTTTTCAAATATTTATATGCTTTATACAAACTTTAATAGTTATGATTGTTTTCACTTTTACTTTTTCTTATAACAAAGAGGGTATTATAACAAAATCTATTATTGAATATTTTATCATGATTTTTTTGATTATTTATTCGTCTGATATATTAGGATTGATATTATCATCTTTTGTTAAAAGTAGTGTTACTGCAATGGAATTAATGCCTTTTGTTTTAGTAATTCAAATGATTTTGCCAGGAACATTATTTGAACTAAAAGGAATTTTAGAAAAGTTTTCTTTTTTCACTATAAGTAAATGGGGGATGGATGCATTAGGAAGTATAGCAAATTTAGAGAAACTTGCTTCCAATGAAACGATTAACATAAAATATAATACAACAGAATGTTTTATTCATACACAAGAACATTTTGTTGAAATAGTTTGTGTTTTCTTATTATTTATAACAATATCTGTTTTCATGACTTATATAGGAGTTTGGAAAATAAAAAAGAATGGTTTATAAAAATTTCTTATAAGTGATAAATTTATCATTGTTATTAACTTTAAAGTATATTTATGATTAAAATAGAAAGGAACAGGTGATCATGGAATATTTTTATGCATTTATAGATAATCAGAAGAATAAAGATTTTCAATTAAACATGTTGGAAGATCAATTAAATATGAAGAAACAACAAGTTTATATTGATGAAGATGAAAAAGGAAATGTATGGAATGAATTGATGGAAACATTGAATGAGTTTGATAAGTTATATGTTCCATCTTTTTATATGTTTTCACCAGATGAGGAGAAGTTAAAAGTACGTTTGGAACGATTAAAAGAAATACGTGCGAAACTGCATCTGATTGAAGAAAATCAGGATATCGACATTGATGTGCTATTGGATATGCTAGATTACGTGGAAAGCATCAAAAAAGAGCGTTTAGCCGTTAAACAGCGAGAGGGAATAGAGAAAGCTTTGAAGAAAAAAGAGCTTGGAGAAGGAGCTTATGGGCGTCCTAGACTAGATCTTCCAGAAGATTTTGAAGAGAATATAAAAGCTATCATGCGAAAAGAAATGAGCCATGAAGTATATCGAGAAAAGATAGGAATGAAACGATCTACATATTATAAATATGTGAAGTTATTTAAGGATCGTTGGAAACAAGAACAAGGGGGATAATTGATTGAAAGGGATATAATGCTATGGATATAAATGATTTAAAACTAGCTGAATTAGAGCAATGTAGGGAAGATGAGAGAAGTGGTCAATCACAAATGATTGAAGTTATATCTGCAGCTGGAACTATATTGAGTGTGATTTTAGGTATTAGTATATTTCGCAATCCAGAGTTTTCTCAATTTGAACAGTTAATTCTTTTAATAGGTAGTATAGCAATTTTTTGTACAGCTTTTGGATATATCACATCCTTGGGAGTTATGGCTGTTTTAAGATTTCATTATATGAGAAAATTAGAAGATGAATTAACTAAAGATTATAAGGACTTTGTGATGTGGATGAGTTTTAGTTCACCAGTTACTACAAGAAATATAAAGCATTTAAAAAACAGATATTCTATTATTAATTATTTTAACTATTCAGTTGCTACTTTTTGTGCTATTTTCTTTAGTTTAACTATGATTGCGGTACAATATTTAAATTTAATAAATATGGATGGAAAATCGAATACCTTTTTTACATATATAGGAACTTTTTTATTTTGTTCAACTGTTGTTTATATGGCTTTAGCATTTGTGATATACATATATTCATCCACAAAAGCAAAAAAAATGTCTGAAATTTCTTTAAAGAAAGCACTAATTAATAAACAAAATAGATTATCTAAAAAAGATAAAGAAAAGAAAAAGATAAATTTAAGAAGTATTAGCTATTTTGTATATCCTAAAGTAAAAGATTTTCAAAAAGGTATTTTAATAATTTTAGGAAGTTTCTGTGCAATTCTTATTAAAAATCAAAACTTTTTATTAAGTATTTCTGATATCTTTAGAATATTCTTCATATGGTTTATAACAGATTTCTTAATTTATCAAGCAAGATTTCAATGGAATGATATACGAGGATTACAAAACGATAAAGAAGAAGATAAAAATGATCGATTGCATGGACTTTTCAAAAATGATGTGAATGGTATTTTTCTTTCTATAGTGATTTTGATAAGTAGGGTTTTATTAGCGTTTATTTTAATTGAATTTTATGGTAATGATATGAAATTCATATTGCTTGTAGGAATAAGTTTTATTTTTGTTTTATCAATATTATATGAAATATCAAAAACAATAAATAATGCTGCAATGGTATTTATATTTGTAAGCTTAGGCTATCCTTTACGTTTTTTTATTGGTCTATATGCTTTTGCTCCAGAATTATTAAGTAGTAATTTATCTTTAAATTTATATCTCTTTTTATTATTTATTGCCATAGCATTATATGGTGAGTTTTCTGCAATAATTCCTTGGACATTAGAATCAATAGAATTAATGAAAAAGCAAAAAATGATAAAAAAAGATCATTATAATTGTTTATTCAATGTAGTGAAGGACAGATTTGAAAATTATTATCATCATAAAAGCTGTAAACTAATTGGGGATATTTTAGAAGAAAAGGGTACGATTAATGATCCATGGAACTTATGTTTATTAGGAGCTTTGGTATTCTTGTTTTTTGGCATTTTTATTATTGATATACCAATTGAATTCAAAATAATTGAGGTTGTATTGATGATAGGGTTAATAAGTCTTTGTTATTTATTTGATCTACCAAAATTCATTTTAGAAGTATTAGTGGTACTATTAGTTATTAAAGTTTTTGATTCATATACTTTTGATGATAAATTATATTTTATTACAAGTGCCTGCCAAACATTTTTTGTAGCGACTTATTTAATGCTAAGGTATTTTTTCAATCCTGATTTTAATTTTATGGTTGTAGTTATACAAACTTTTAAAACTATATTCTTATTAATAAAAAATTTTGTTTTAAAACTATTTTGTGTTTTTGTAGGAGAAGAAACATTTGAATATATAAAATCACACAAAAAAGCAAGAAATGATGAGTTCAGATAAAATTTTCATAATGCATATAGGGATGGAGGGATTACTTCATCCCTAAATTTTTATTAACTAATAGGCATATAAATATTAAAGGGAAAAATTGATTCACATTTTTTAATATGATGATAAACTTTATGAAAACTTGTAGTTTTTATTTAAAATCAATAAAAACTATTGTACTTAAATAAACTTTTCTATATAATTTAGAAAAAGGAGGATGCATCTATGATCATTAGAAAAGAATATTTAAATACTTTAAGGAAATATCGTGATATACAGCTAGTTAAAATTTTAGTAGGAATTAGACGTTGTGGAAAATCAACAATTTTAGATATGTTAAAGAAGGATTTGATTGATAACGGTATCAAAGAAGATCATATTATTTGTATACGTTATACTTCAGAAGATTTTGACGAGGGAATGAATGATAAAGAAATGCATCATCATATCAAAATGCAAATTATTGACGATCAGCGTTATTATTTACTACTAGATGAAGTTCAGGAAATAAATGGATGGGAAAAAGCTGTCAATAGTTTATTAGAGAATGTAAATGTTGATATTTATGTGACTGGTTCTAATTCTAAATTGATGTCCAGCGAAATATCAACCTATTTGACTGGTAGATATATATCGATTCCTGTGTTCACATTGTCTTTTTCTGAATATATAGAATTCAAAAAAGATAGTAATTTAACAAAGAAAGAACTCTTAAATGAATTTATTCGTATGGGAGGATTTCCAATCGTAGCATTAGGAGATTTTGATGAACAATCATCCTATCAGATAGTGGAAGGTATATATAATTCAGTAATTACAAGTGATATTACAAAAAGACATAATATTACAAATTTTGATTTGTTTAATCGTGTTGTAAAATTCATTGTTGAAAATGTTGGTAAAACTTTTTCAGCAAATACGATTGTTAAGTTCTTAAAGAGTGAAAAAAGGGCGTTATCTGTTGAATCAGTATATAATTATTTAGAATGGCTGGAAAAAGCTTTTGTGATTTATCGTTGTCCTCGATATGATCTACAGGGAAAATCTGTTTTAAAAACGCAAGAAAAATTTTATCTTGCGGATGCTTCATTAAAATATTGTATCATGGGATTCAATCCTAAATCAGTAGCTGCAATGTTAGAAAATATTGTTTATTTTGAATTGCGGCGAAGAGGATATCAGGTTTATATTGGAAAAAATGAAAAAAAGGAAATTGATTTTGTTGCAGTGAAACGTGATGAGCGGATCTATGTACAAGTTTGTCGCAATCTGCCAGAAGAATCTGATAGAGAAATTGAAAATCTTTTGGAAATCAAAGATCATTATCCTAAATATGTAGTCACACTGGATGAACTTGCTGGTGGAAATATCAATGGAGTTAAGATTGTACATGTAGCTGATTTCTTGTTGTGTGATGCATACTGAAAAATTTAGTAAATCAGAACTTAAAAATATCGAATTTTTATTTTTTATAATTACACTATTAAGAGTAAAATACCGTTTCCGGGTACTAAAAATCAAAAAAAGTGAAAAAGAGTACCCGGAAACGGCAAATAAAAAAGAGTCGGACAAATGGAATTCCATCCTTACGACTCTTTTGCTTTATATGATTTAGAATAATTCTTTCTGATGAGAAGCAAACAGATATTCATCAATACAGTTGATGATACGATCACGAATCAATGCTTCAGGATCATTTTCTAATGCACCTTCACGTACTTTTGTGTACTGGATAGGCATGAATTGTGATAATACGGCAAGTGAGATACCTTCTTCACGCAGGTTCGCGATTAGTTTATCTTTTGCGGCAGCTACAGCAGGTTTAGGCATATAGTAACGGCTGCGATCAGAGAAACTAAATTTACGCTTGAACCATAATGCATTGTCATCGCCATGATAGTGCTTGTTCCAGTTCTTAGGTTCTGCAAGCATTGCTTCTTCTAAAGTATCGATAAAGTGAGAAGTTTCTTTACCAGTACCATGTAACATCATTTCTTCCATATAAGCAAGGGCAAATAAAGCTTCACGCATTGCATATGTCATAGCTGGTCCTACTTTCAAGATACCAACGCCATCTTCTACCAATTCTCTTAATTTATATTTTGTCTGATAGTCTGTAGAGTGACCTTCAAATACCAGGTTAGGGAATTCTTTGATGCTTGCCATTAGATCTTTTGCTCTTTCACGATCATATTCTGTACATCCAGCATCTTTTTCTTCCACACCAGGCTGTACAACAACACCGATAACATCCTTCCAAGTATCCTGTAGCCCTTCTTTTGCGAAAGCTTCTTCAAATGTTTTTACAGTTGCTTTAAAATCTTCAACCTTTGTCACCTGCATACCTGCATTTTCTTCCTGTGCACCACCTGGAATTGGTACTTCACTACCAACGATATAAACAGGACGAACAGCATCTGGATTGGTTTTTAATAATTCCTGATAAGTATCTTCACAAACGCGGGCAAGACGAGCACCACGTGATGCAATGATTTCATCACTTAAACGAATGTTTGGATCATCGTCTGCGACTTTCATACTTGTGTCAATATGAATTTTTGTAAAGCCGGCAGCTACATAGCAGCGTACCAGTTCTTCAGCATCTTTCATAGCTTCTGCTTCTGGCTTCCCAGCGAATGTTAGTGGACCTAAATGATCTCCGCCTAAGAATACACGACTCTTGTCAAAGCCAATCTGATCAGCTTTATGCATAACGAAGTCATGGAAATCCTGAGGCTTCATTCCAGTATACCCACCGTTTTGATCAACCTGATTTGCAGTAGCTTCAATCAGCACACAGGAATTTTCTTCTTTGGCACGCATCAATGCAGCTTCAATAACATAGTCATTGGCACTACAGCAGGAATAAATTCCAACGGGTTCTCCCTTCTTTTGTTTTGTAACAATTTGTTTTAATGGATTTGTTTGTGGCATAATAATTACCCTCCTTTGATAAACAAATTATAACACGATTCAAACGAATGTAAACGAATTCAAATCAGCTTGTTAGTTTGTATAAAACATTTGCACAAAAATACAAATCTACAAAAATATATAAATTATCTCATAATTCTCCACAAATCTAAAAAATATGATATCATAAGGTATAAATCGGAATGAAAGCGATTTGATTTCGGTTGAGAAAATTCTTTAACGTGATATAATAATAGAGAAAGACTGGATAGAAAGAGGGAAATGGTATGATCGAAAACAGAGAACAACACCTGATTCGAAAAATACGTTCTTTATGTGCCCAGCTAGAAAGCGAAATAGACGCAAAAGAAAATGGACAGGCAAATCAGCAGGATACCATGGGAACAATCAATTATAAAGAATTGTTGGAAATGAGTGCTGATTACTATTGGACATTTGATCCAAACGCCAATATGATACAATTCCTTTATATTAAGGGAAGAACATCACAGGATATGCCGGTAAGCGTATCATACACAACGATATTAAAAGCAATACCGACAGATCAGCAGAAAGTTATTTCCGATGCGTTTTTACATTTGCTGCAAGGGGAAAGCAGAGAAGAAGTATTTCAGTTTCAAAGAGTACATGGTGATTTGACTTATGAAATGGAAGCCTCCTGTCGTGCCTTCATGGATGGTCAGATTAAAAAAGTAATGGGAATCTGTAAGTTATATAACAAGTATAGCAGAAGTCAAAGACAGACAGTACAGGAAGAAGAAAAATTCAATGTACTGATGAGTTTATCTAATATGTTTATATGGGAGTATGATGTAAAAGAAGACACGTTTTTGGCAAATGCTTCACTGTTTCATAAATTAAAGATTGATGAAGGAACTTATAGTTTTGAAGAAGCTGTAGATCTATTAGGCATGCCTAAATTAAATGATTTGAAACAGCATATTATGGATGATAATCTTACGGGACATGCCATTGTGCATGTAAAGCCAAAAGGCAATCCCATGGATTATATATTTGAAACAAACTATAAACCTATCAAGGATAAACATGGACGTTATCAAATGATCATTGGCACGATGGAGGATATCACAGAAAAAGAAATCCTGAAAACTAATGCCAGCAAAGATCCTTTGACCAATAGTTATAATCGAAGAACTGCAGATATGACACTGCACAGTAGCTTTGAGAAATTTATGAATGGTGAAGATTTCTATACATTGATCTTCTTTGATATTGATAACTTTAAGAGTATCAATGATTCTTATGGACATGATATGGGAGATTATGTATTGCGTCATGTGTGTGAAGTAATCACAAAAGAAATCCGTAACAGTGATATGTTGTGTCGCTGGGGTGGAGATGAATTCTTATTGATTTGTACAGGTATTTCAAAAGAAAATATCTATGCGTATATTGATCGTTTAAGAAAACTGATTGATAACACGGAATTTGCATTCAATAAAGAGAAAGTACATGTGACAGTATCCATGGGTGCTGCCTATTATTACCATAGTGATGTGACCTTTGATCAGGCAATGAAAAGAGCCGATCGCAGTGTTTATAAATCAAAACTTGCTGGTAGAAACAAAGTATGTATCTTAAAATAGCCTTCTTACTTATTCGTAAGAAGGTTTTTCATATCCTTTGGCAGCTCACATGTACAAGTGATGATTTCCTGTAAAAGTGGATGGGGAAAACTTAATTGATAAGCATGCAGGGCACAACGCTTAATTCGTTTGTCTTTTTTTCCATATAAAGGATCGGATAATATAGGATGATGAATAGATGCTAAATGTACACGGATTTGATGGGTCCTTCCTGTGAACAACTGACATTTCACAAGTGCATAATCTTTATATTGCTGACATACGCTGACTTTTGTTTTGGCAGCTTTACCATGCTTGTCAATTCGCATTTTTTTAGCATTATGACGATCTCTGGCAATGCCTGCCTGTATCATCCAGCTTTGTTTTTCCATGACTCCCTGTACGATGGCCTGATAATCGCGCTTAATTTGTTTTTGGGATAATTGCATATCCAATAATGGCTGAAAGAATGGCTCCTTGCAAAATAATACCAGACCGCTGGTTTCTACATCTAGACGATGAATCGGGCGAACAAGATGCTGCTGATTTGTTTTATCATAATAAGCCTTTACAGCATTGCATAAAGTGTGATTCTGATTATTGCCATCACTGTGTACGAGCATGCCACTTGGTTTATCTACAATCAAGAAGATATCATCTTCATATACGATGGACAAGGAGGTATTCCATGCATGGATCGTGTCGCTTTCCTGTGATAAAGTGATTGTTACGATATCATCAGGCTTTAACATCTTTGACTGATACAGGGGAGTGCCATTTACTTGAATTACACGCTTCTGGTATAAAAAATAACGCTGTTTTCTTGCGATATGGAATGTATCAAGTACAGCATCCATTGTTGTTTCTTCTTTTATGGGAATCGTTAAGATATGATTTTGAAGTTTCATTTTGATCTTCCTTTTTTTATGAGCATTTGAATATACATAAGGGTTTTGGAAATGCTATACTATGGGCGTATCAAGGGATACACAAGAATAGCAATGATCCTTTCCTGGAAAAGGATAACATAAAATAAGGAGGAAATAAATATGAAATTATTAAAATGTTCAGTATGTGGAAACATTGTAGAAATGGTAGAGGACAAAGGCGTACCTGTTATGTGCTGTGGCAAGCCAATGGTAGAACTTCATGCCAATGAATCAGATGGTGCACTGGAAAAACATGTACCTGTCGCAGAAGTAGTGGATGGCAATCTGCATGTGAAGGTAGGAAGTATGGAACACCCAATGCTGCCAGAACACTTTATCACGATGATTATCGCAGAATTTGGAGAACGCAGTGTTCGTGTGAATTTAACACCAGGTGAAAAACCAGAAGCTGTGATTGCATTAGGCGATTATAAAGGTAAAATCCACGTATATGAATACTGTAATCTGCATGGATTATGGAAAACAGATATTGAAGCATAAGGCAACTTCGGTTGTCTTTTTTTCTTGTGTCCTTTGCTAGATAGGATTACAATATAAGTAAGGAAGTGATCGTTATGTCAAATGAATTATTAGAGTTATTAAAGAGTCGCCGTTCTATTCGTTCTTATCTGCCGAAAATGATCAAAGAAGAGGAACTAGATGCCATTGTGGAGGCAGGAACCTATGCACCTACTGCGATGGGCAGACAATCACCAATCATTGTGGCTGTCACAAATAAAGAAATACGTGATGAATTAAGCCGCATGAATGCCGAAATTATGCAATCTGTCATGGATCCATATTATGGTGCGCCGGTGATTATACTGGTATTTGCGCCAAGAGAGGAAGCTACCCATATACAGGATGCCAGCTGTGTTTTATTGAATATGATGCTGGCAGCACATAGCTTACATATTGGTACCTGCTGGATCAATCGGGAAAAGGAAATGTTTGATACACCACGTGGAAAACAGCTCATGGCGGAATGGAAAATTGATGGATGTTATGAGGGTGTTGGTGCACTGGCTGTTGGATACAGTAGAGAAAAAGATCCATGTCCAAAAAAGAGAAAAAGTGATTACATTATCAAAGTAAAATAAAAAGTGGAAATTTTTCCACTTTTTTCTCTTCATCTTGTCTATATCATACCACAAAATGGCAATTTTTTCAAAACTATACTTTTTTTGTTAAGTCCAACGCATTTATTAAAATAAAAAGAATTAAATGAATACAAGAAATAAAAAAGATTTATTTGTAATTCTTTTTGTTTCCATGTGTATCAACTAATTTTTTAATAACCTCATATTTGTATTGTTCATTCATTCTTAAATTTACCTTTCTCATAAAGACCTCACTTTCATAGTAAGGTCATATCATAAATGATTTTAAAGACAAAATCAATTTGGTTTCATTAAGACATTATCATATTCGAATCATATACGAATCATAAGTTTATGTAGATTTATTGAATAATAAGACAAATGATGATATAATTTATGAGCTATCAAAATTATTCAAATTGCAGATTGGATATATTCTTATGAAACTGTTTAAGCACACAAGAAAATACTATCTTAAAAAAATACAAAATGGGAAACTAACAAATCAACAGGTTGCAGATATTGTAAATACAACTATTGACATTGTAGATTCTGCATATACAAAATATTTGAAAGAACAGAATCCATTTTTACGGAAAAGTTCTAATTTTAAAATTGTTACTATCCAAATTATAATTTCTATAATTTCAACTATTTTAGTGTTACTTACTTTGTTTGAAATGCAAGCTGCCAGAAATGCAACATATTTACCTAATATATCTCTAGCAAATACAGAAGTAGCAATTTCTTGGGATAGTAATGAATCACCTTTTATAAGCGAAGAGGTAGAGACCATTATCTCAAAAATGATTACAGATAATGATATTAAAATAAATGCACTACCTAAACTAAAAATTTATAATATTGGTGTTGGAACAGCTAAAGATATTACTTTTGCTTGGAATACAGAAAAAAATGTAAAACAATTTATGAATATTTTAAATTCCTATGATGATATAAATATATCTTTTGAAAAAGGTATGATAAATATTAAAACCTCCTCAATAGAACATAGTATTTGGGAACCTGACCAAAGTAAAATTGATTTTTTACTAAATTCAACAAAAGAATATGATACTTTACCATTCCCACTTGCTTATTACGAGCTAATTAAAGAAACCTATATAAAAAATGATATAAAAGAATTCCCTATACTTTACTTAGCTGTTTCTTATTCAGATGTTCAAGGTAAAATATATAATGATATAATACACATATATGCTAATATTTCTTTTCTCAATCAAAATCCTGATGGAAGCGGTTTTTGTATTTTTACTTTAATGTCATCAAAGGATAATAAGTCTATGAATACAATAAATTTAAATAATTTTAGTAGTGATAACTTAATAACAATTACTTCTATTTGTGCTGTAATTATCAGTATTATATCAATGATTTTTACTGTTATTTTCAGTATGTTTCAAGTTAAACATAATAAAAATAGTGTGAAACCCATATCTGCAATTAAGTTTAATGACTACGAAAACGAAATTACTGTTAAAATACAAAATGTTGGGACTGGTCCATTGATAATCAATAAATTAGTATTTAAAAATTCTTCTAAAGAATCATCAACCTTAATATCTATGATGCCATCTATAGACCAATCATGGACTGCTTTTACTGAATGCGTTGATGGTTGGACAATTCCAGTTGGTGGGCAATTGATAATACTCAAAATCAATCTAGAAAATGATGAAGTAAAAGCACTTATTAGAGGAGAGCTTTCTAAAATAACCGTTTTTCTTAAATATACTGATATTTATAATACTAAATTTCAAGACAAACGCTCTCTTGATTTTTTTGGTTGACATCAAAATTGATTATATAACTGAATGCAGGTACAGATTTCTATTCCACCCATGAACTTTTTATTAGCCTGTGATAAGGGTCAAAATCTCTTTTGCAAAGGTAATGATGACGCCACTTGTAAGGGTCAGAAAACTGTTTGTCCACTGTGCCGTGTCGTGAGATTTGAGCAAGAGTCCAATCTGCATTACACAAAAGCCAAGAAAAATCATATCGAGAGTACATATTAAACAAAAAATAAAATCGGAAAGGCTGTTGATCACGGCAATAGGATCATTGGCGGCAAAGGTTGCCTTTGATGTAATCATAAGTTCATTTTATAAATGGTAGCAGGATCTCTTAAAGATGATATTCTATCTATTGAAAATGATTAGCCTTCTTCTACATTTAACCAACAACGCTCTAAAATCAAGGTTGATGCATTTAGTTTTCTGTTTCATGCATTTAATGATACTATGGACTATACTCAATTTACTTATAAAGGATATCATTTATTGGCAGTTGATGGTGATACTGCCTATATTTCTTATGATTCTAACAATATGTAGATCAAAAGAGTGCCAAAGGTCATAAAGCCTTTCATTATGATATTTTTGCTCACATGTATCATGATGTTATTATTCAAGGAGAAGCAAAAATGAATGAAAATAAGCATCTAATGAATTAGTTGAGCCGTTACAAAGGATTCATTCAATTTTAACGCTGATAGAGGTTATAAATCATTTAACTCTTTTGAATATGTGATTCGATCTGGAAACATGTTCATTATTTGTAATCTTACTAGAGCATTTCATATTATTAGGCAATTTTTGAAATTAAAAAAAGTGACATTGAGTCACCTCAGACTGTTACAATTCATTTATAATAGGTTTCTTTTTAAACATTATTGATGGATTAACTTGTTTTAATTCATTATAAGTATCGATTTCAATAACATCGTCTTTTTCTACAGGGCGTACCATGATTTGATAATGATCTATACACTCTTTTAATGATACTTCATCCCAATATTTTTCTTTTCCTCCAGGGCTATGGAAAATTTCATCAATATCAATGCTTTTTTTTCGCATCTTCTTTAGACCAGTACGAAAAGCCAAACATATGATGAACAAGCGCAGAAGCACAAGTAAATCTAGCATCAAATGGTTTATAGGTTATGGATTAGAAGAAAAGACACCGCATTTTTCAGATTTTTCAAAAACATATATAAGGAAATTTTCAAAAGAGATTGAAATCAAAGATGACAAAGGAAATATTATTGAAAAGAAAAGTATCTTCACTGTACTATTTGATGAAGTTATCGAGCAAGCAATGGAATGTAACTACATATACCTAGGACATATCTATATGGACAGTACACATATAAAAGCAAATGCAAATAAGAAAAAAGTGACAAAACAGATGTTTTGTATTGAACACAGGGATCGTACCGGCAAATCTGCATGAGAGCACGATGTTCCATGAGGTGTATAAAGCAACGACAAAGGAAATAATAGAAAGCGGAGTAACCCCATTTATGCCCTATACGAGACCAAAGGGGAAAAAGAACAATGAAGAAAACACAACAAAATATGGGGAGAAAGATTTTGAATATGAAGCGGCAGATGTATTCCATGGACCACAAGGCTGTATATTCACACTAAGAGGAATCGATAGAAAAACAGGATATATAACCTATCGAAGTGAAAAAAAGAAATGTGATACATGTCAAACGAGAGGAAAATGTTTAAGTATAACAGTAACTACAAAGATAGTAGTAAAACATATATGGCAAGAAAGTTTAGATGAAGCAGAACGGATACGCTTAATGGAATATTGGCAACGATATTATCCACAGAGGAGCCGTACAATAGAACGTGTCTTTGCTGATGCGAAAGAAAGACATGGAATGCGATTCACGAGATATAAAGGAATAAAAAAGGTCTTAATGAGACAAGATTAGTTTTTGCGGCGATGAATTTAAAAAAGATGGCAATAAGGGATTGGAAAGCAGAGTAAAAGCTGTTTATTTTTAATCATCATCATAAATCAAAGGAAGTATAAAAAAACAGAAGTAAATCCAAAATGTTAAATTTGGAAATAACTCTGTATGTCAACAGTCTGAAGTGTAATTTTTTCCACTTTTTTCTCTTCATCTTGTCTATATCATACCACAAAATGGCAATTTTTTCAAGACTATACCTTCTAAGCTGTCTATGGTATAACATATATCCACGAGAGGAGATATGTTATGAATGCTATAGAAAAAACGAACAAAATACACAAGTTGTGCACACAAATCAATGGGGGTCTACAGGCAAGTGGATATTGGTTAAGTGAAGAAGATATCAGTTATTTACGCAAGCAACAGATACAGGCCTGTAAGATCCATCAGATGATTGATTTTGATTCCCATATTCTGTTTGATATCGCAAACACCTTTCAAAAATCTCCTTATATCCGTTACGATTCTTTTGTGAACTGTATCAAAGAGGCACTTTATATTTACTATGGTGTCAGACGACGTGATCACATACGATATGATCATGAAATTGTGGTAATCATGTATGAACAATATATAGCACATCATGGGATCTTTGATCTTGCATTGCTTCAGGATTGTATCAAGGCGGTGAAAACAAATGAATAATTTAACAACATCAGTTTATGAAAATAAAGAAGTTTATGCTTTATCCAAACGTTTAAGTTTAGAAAAAAACAAGCATCGTTCCACAGCGATATCTATCAAAGATTATCAAAGAATTTTAAAAAGTATTTCCTTTATATGTGATCATGCGACAAGACAGGGAACACTTGAAATACGCTATGCTTCTGGCTTGAAGGAAGTAGAGCGCTTAGTGAAAGAAACACGACAACAGGCAGACATATATTTAAAAAAACAGCGCCCATTGCCCAATGAACGGTATCGCAGTATTCTGACTCAACAGCTTCCTGATTTTTTATCATCATATGATGAGCATTACCATGCGACATCTTGTAAAGAAGATTTCGATTATCCATTATTATATGGTTTGCCCTTGGAACATGCCATGTATCATAAACAGGGAATTGATCTTGTGGCATATTATTTATCGATGTTTTGTATGGAAGAGCGGATATTACATCTTTTTCATGAACAGCTGTCTGATTTTCTGACATCGTATGCTGTTTTTTATGGCGTGGAGATTGAAGAATTAGGTATTAATTTTTGTGAGCTGATCATTACGCAGGCATTCTTTTCTTTTAGCTTAAAACATCGCTATGAGCTTTTGATATCACACGAACAAAAACAACAGATCATACAAATAATAAAACAAGCAGATGATCTTTTTAAGCTGTATCAGGCTTTCTTGTCCATCTTTGATACAGATATAAAACAATATCTATCAGGCTATGGGCAGATACTTATAAACAAAATCACATGGGCACTTAAAGAGGATATGCTCGATCAATTGATCGTTCATGAAATGTGTAGAAATGAAATTGAAGTGAATATTCATGCTTTCAATGAACCAGAGCATTTCTTTACGTTGTTGAAGCATTTAGAAGAATGTGATACACAGAAACGGATAGAAGCTGTTTTACATTCTGAAATAGGGTTCTATGATTATATCGATTTGTTTGATATGCAGATTTTGTCGAAAGATGAGTATTTTCTGTTGTTTCAAATGTTTGATTCCATGTCTTTGGCATATTTATTTTATATCCACTTTGAAGAAGCTTGCGTGTTTCATCAACGTATTGAATTGGATGATACATTATATCAAAAGGTTTCGATCATGCAGGATTGGGAGGAAGTATTCATACAGTATTTGATTACATGTGATCGAAAAATGGAAATAAAGAATTGTTTGATATCCTTGCAAGATGGGGCTGTGCGTAAATAAAAAGCACTATTCGTGCTTTTCATAGTAATGAATCAAAGCCTGTGTACCAGCATTTTCTTCTCCTTTTTTTGCCAGTTCTTCATACATATGGCAAACCGTATCCAGCATATCCAAATGCTGTTTACCCATTTCTTCCTGTACAATATGCATGTCTTTAATAAAATGCTTGATATAAAAACCAGGCGCAAAATCGTTCTTTAACACACGTGGTGCTGTATTGTTGATTTGCCAGCTGCCAGCCGCACCACCTGCGATTGCTTGAAGCATGGCTTCTACATTCAAATGATTTTCTTTCGCATATACAATGGCTTCACTCATTGCCGCTACAGCACCTGCCACTGCAATCTGATTACATGCTTTGGTATGCTGTCCACTTCCGGCTTCTCCCATATATAGCGGGGTTCCCATAAGTGATAAGATAGCTTTACATTGATCAAATGTTTCCTGATCGCCTCCACACATAATAGATAATGTACCAGCTTTTGCGCCACTATCTCCACCTGATACAGGGGCATCCATCATTTGATAAGCAAGTGCTTTGGCCTTTATCGATAACGTTTGCGCTAATTTTGGAGATGATGTAGTCATATCAATCAGAATGGCATGCTTTTTCGCATGAGCAAAAATACCATCTTTTGATGTATAGACTTCTTCTACATCCTTTGGATATCCTACCATTGTGAACACCATGTCACAATCCTTCACACAATCTTTTATTGTCTGATGTACTGCTACACCACAGGATACTAATTTTTCAGCTTTTTCATAGCTTCGATTATAAGCATGTACCTCATGCTCTGCCTTTACAAGATGCATTAACATGGCACTGCCCATGACACCTGTTCCTATCCATGCAATCTTCATTATAAATTCCTCCTTCTTTTGTTTATATTATACAGAAAGATAAAGGAAAATACAAAAGATCAGACAAGATAAAAGACTTTGTAGGATACGATAAATAAGAAAGGTACGATATTTTGTTTTACAATTATCACACATAGAATATATCTGCATATGCACACAGAATCCACCAAAACCTAACAATGCACTTGTACACAATAATTTGCATATCGTAGACAAGGATGTTGCCTGTATCAGAAAGACACCACTGGAAAATTCAGCACAGATACGAAGTGGCAGAGAAACAAGTTGAGGCAAAAAGGAAAAAACAATGCCTGTGACACTCATAAATATCATCAAATACCCGCCAATCATAAATAAAGAAGTCCCACTTTCTAATAAGGATGCACTAAAATCCTGCATGAAGCTGTTGGTGCTTTGATGCTTTACATGATGGGTATGGATACTTCTTGATCTTGTGAGCCACAACATAAAAAAGCCATAAAGAACAGAGGATACATATAAATAAAATCCAGTCTTTGCGTTATGATATAAACCAACACCACAGCTTAATATCACAAATCCAGGTGTAGGAAAACAACAGATCAGAAATAAACGCTGCGCACTCTGTAGATCTAATTCCTTTCGCCTGTAGGCTTCTTCAATAAATAAAGAACCATTAGGAAAGCCTAACAGCATACTGCTGATCACCAACGCAAAAGATGCCTGATCTAATCCAAACATGCGACATATCATATCTGGAACCAGGTGCTGTAACATCTGTTGTTTATATAATAAACGAATCAGTACCATAGTCACAAACATGCTTGGCACTAAGTTTTCAAACCAGAGTGTCAAAGATTGGGAACTGATTTTGATACAGATACTGCCATAGCATAAACATAATAATAAAGCTGTTAACAGGAAATAGCGCAGAATTTTTTTCACAACATCACCGTTTTTACCATATGCTGGAAAAGAAAGAAACATGAAGGTCTTTTCCTATTTTCAAAAATATGTTAAACTATGTACTCGATAAGAAAAAATGAGGTGTTGGATATGATATCATTACTCGCAAAAAAAATGATTAAAAACTATGAAGATATAAACAATGAACATGTACGTCGTGCATATGGAAATCTGACAAGTACCGTGGGCATCGTCAATAATATTATCCTGTTTGCGTTTAAATTTATCGCAGGAACATTGGCACAAAGTGTTTCCATCACAGCGGATGCTGTTAATAACCTTTCGGATGCTGGTAGTTCTATTATCTCACTTATCAGTTTTAAGCTGTCCAGTAAACCCGCAGATGAAAAGCATCCTTTTGGTCATGCCCGATATGAATGTATTGCCTCTATGGTTGTCGCTGCTCTTATTTTGATATTAGGTTTAGAATTGATTAAATCCAGTATTACCAAAATCATTTCTCCAGATGCCATTGAATTCAGCTGGTTATCTATTGTGATTTTAGCTTTTTCTATCAGTGTGAAGCTTTGGATGTATACTTACAACAAACATTATGGCAAGCTGTTAAAATCCAGTATCATGGAAGCAACTGCTGCTGACAGTATATCTGATGTTATGGCTACTGGTGCTGTTTTATTGTCTACGATTATTTCACCATTGATTCATTTCAATCTGGATGGATATATGGGGGTTATTGTGGCATGTTTTATTATTATCGCAGGCTTTGGCATTATCAAATCTGCATTAGATGAATTGTTGGGGAAGGCACCAGATGAAGAACTGGTAAAAAATATTCAAAAGAAAGTAGAAGCATATCCGGGTGCTATTGGTATGCATGATCTGGTCATTCATGATTATGGAAGCCATTCAACATTTGCTAGTATGCATGTGGAAGTAGATCATAAAGTGGATGTATTAAAAAGTCATGATATGATTGATAATATGGAAAAAGATATCAAAGAATCTTTGGGTATAGAAATGGTGATTCATATGGATCCGATTGTCATAGATGATCCATTAACAAATGAATTGCGTGAATTTGTCAAGGAAACCGTACACAGTGTTGATGAACGTTTGTCTATGCATGATTTTCGTATGGTACCAGGGGTAACACATAGCAATCTGATTTTTGATGTTGTGGTACCATTTCAAATCAAATTAAGCAATACAGATATCTTAAAAGCGATTGAAGAAAAGGTAAAGGCGAGCTATCCAACCTATTTTGTGGTTGTGACATTTGATCGTGCATATACAAGTGATAAAATAAGTGATTAGAGCTGAAGAAAATATTCGGCTCTTTTTATAGATATCGTCATAAAAGGCTCCTACTTGAACAAATAATAAAAAGAGGTTCTTCAAATGGTTGTTAAAATACAATCATTGAAGTAACCTCTTTTTTATACCCTGTTTCGTCAAAAATTAATCTAATTCAAAATCATCATAAGGGAACATAGGACGTAAGATACGTTTAAATTCAAGCTTTTCACTACGCTGGTAGGTAGGACCTTGCGTCAAAGACATGATACATAACTTGCCATATTTCTTGAAATCATCAGAAATATACCCTTGTTTTGGAATGATGACATCATAATCATCAATATTTAAATGACTACATGGATACTGGTCTAAATCTGTATACTGGATAGCATCATATTCAACGATGACACTCACTGGCGCATCATCAAATTTCACAGTGATGGCAGTTCCAATATCTTTGCGATCTTCATATAATTTATGTGCGATACCTTTGGCAACGATGGTACCATGAACTTCTACACTCTTACATAATTCATCCAGGTTGGCACCTAATGTAAAGTCTACATGTGTACCGACTTCTTTATCGTATAGATAAGCGTAAGCATTTTTATCTACGATACCACTGAATAAAAACTGTTTTCCATGAGTATCTTTTAAATTCAATACTTGATGTAAGATATAGGTATTGAATCCATCAGCACCAGAACCAACATTATCACCAGAATCTGTCACAAAGACAGGAGAACCATCAAATTCTACCGCTTGTTTTATGGCATCCTCTGGTTCAGCGACATTACCATGGAAGTGGAATTCATGACGTTTTGAGAATGCATATTTACATAATTTATCTGCCATTTCCTGTGCATAAGCCTGATCCTTTTCACTGTTAGGCACAACAACAGCACTGCATCCTAATTTATCTCCATCATGACGTAAATATCCAATATGGAAAGAAGCACTCATGATACGAGCATCTTTTTCAAGTTCATCACAGAAATGATTGATGGATACCATTGGTTCATCGCTGGAAACACTCTTTTCTCCGCCAATGATAATAGGAACTTTCACATATGCCGGTTTGATATGACGACGATGCTTTAATAAATCCACAAACATCTTCGCAACGATCCGATAGGTTTCTACTGTATCTGTATGTGGTGATTCACGATAACAACGTAAAATATTAACATGATCGACCAACTCCTGTGAAAGATTTCCATGAGGGTCCATCACAAGTGCAATTGGAAGATATGGTCCGGTAATCTTACGGATTTCACGTAAGAATGCATGCTCCGCAGAACCACCTTCTAAATCAATAACCTTGCTGGCACCATGTAAGAATAAAAAGATACCATCAATTTCATGTAAATGTTCTTTCACATCATGTATTAATCTGGCTAGGATAAAATCAAAAGCATCCTTTGTGACTGGGCCATGAGGATGTCCAATTGCCGCAATACTTGGAATCATTTCAATACCAGCCCCTTCAAAGATATCTCTGGTATACATGGAATCAACACAATCTTCCCCGAATTTAAAAACAAATTTGTCAAATGACATCAATGAACGGGAATGTTCATTGGATTCTGAGCTGAAACGCGCTACTAAAACCTTCATAAACTACCTCCTCGATTTTTCTTATCTTCATTATAGGATAAACCAAAAGGGGAATTGAGAAAAAACTATCCTAGCCATTAGGAAGAAAAAAACATCGACGTTAATCGATGTCTTTACGAATAATATAGCTTAAATGTCTGCCACAGTGATGATCTCTTCGATAACTGAACAAAGCATCATTTGGTGAAAATGTATCAGATTTATTGATGGTGATGTTTTCCATTGGTACTCCGGCATCAAGCAGCATCTGTTTATTTAATCCACGATTGTTCACCAGGGCTTTTTCATCTGATAAATATGTGATATAACCGGATGTATCAAAACTCATAGATAAAATTTGATCAATAACATCACGACCTACTTCAAAGCTTCGATAAGCGATAGCAGGCCCAATATAGGCAATCACATGCGATGGGTCCACATGCTCCTGTGTGATCAGATGCTCCATGGTTTTACGTGTGATTTCTTTTACCGTACCCTGCCAGCCACTATGAATCGCTGCTATGATATTTTGAATGGGATCATATAACAAAACAGGAACACAATCCGCATGAAATACACCAAGTAAAACATTGCTTTCTCTTGTATATAAAGCATCACAATCATCAATGGCACTTGCCTGTTCATAAGCACCCTTGCCTAAATCATCAAAGGTTACACAATGAATATGATCACTGTGTGTCTGTTTTGCGAATACACAATGTTGCAAATCTGTGCCTAAAGCATCACACAGATGTTTTCGATTTTCTATGACATGATCTAAGTTTCCACCAACATGCAACGCCATATTATTATTTTCTAAAGCTTCAAGATCACGTAATGTGGTCCCAGCCAGAATATGAATGTCACCATTCCAGTCTATTTTTTTCATAAATTACCTTCCTTTTTCTTTATCATATTATACTATGTCAAACGATGAATATTTGATATCTATAGTATATGAAATTTTGTGCGGTTATGCAAACCATATACATTATAAAGGATAAAGGCAAGGCGTTTGTTAAGGTTTTGATAATTTTTATGAGTGATATAGTACAAAATACTGGATAGAACAGGCATTTTTTCAAACAACAGGAAAATTTATTGGTAATTTAGCACTAAAGTGTTGACAGTGCTAAAATATTGTCATATACTATTAGCAGACATAGAAGTGGAGTGCTAGAAAGGAGTGGACCAGAGATGACAGAAAGACAGATTGCAATATTTAAAGCAATTGTAGATGAGTTCACAAGAACAGCAGAGCCAGTTGGTTCTAAGCGTCTGTTAGATCTTTTGGATTTCACTTGTTCAAGTGCTACTATTCGAAACGAAATGGCTGCCTTAGAGGAAATGGGCCTTTTGGAAAAGACACATACTTCCAGTGGACGAATCCCAAGCAGTAAAGGGTATCGTTTCTATGTTGAACATCTGATGGAGAAACAGCTTGATGAAGGTGTCAAACATTCCCTGCAAGCTGTGTTCTCTGAACGCCATTATTCCATGGATGAAATCGTTAAGAAAAGCTGTGATATTTTATCACAGATGACATCGTTAACATCGGTGGTATTAGGACCGGACAGCAAGTATCAGACTTTACAGCATATCCAGCTAGTTCCCTTAAATGAACGTAGTGCTGTGGCCATCTTTATTACAGATCATGGACATACAGAGAATAAAACTTTCCATTTTGGAGAAGATGTCAGTGTCAAGGATATCAAGACATGCTGTGATTTGTTGAACGATAAGTTAAGTGGTACGCCAATTGGTGAAGTTGTGAATAAGATGAAGGAAATCCAACCGCTGTTAGCAAGTCATGTTGCACGACATGAAGTGCTATTTGAAGCATTCGTAAATGCCTTTATGAAATTTGCGAGTGATAACGTATATTGCAGTGGTCAATCCAACATGTTGTATCAACCGGAATTTGCGGATATCGAAAAGCTGAAAGAACTGATGAAAATGTTAGAGGACAGCTCACTATTTCGTCAGATTGCCAATCATGATGGAAATGTCGCTATCCAGATTGGTGGAGATAATGACCTGATTCAGATTGATGATGTTGCAGTTGTCAGCAGTAAGTTCAAGCTGAACAATGAAGAACAGGGTGAGTTGATGATTGTCGGTCCAACACGTATGCAATATAACCGAGTTGTTGCTTTAATGGAATATATGAGCAAAGTGATCGAAGACTTGTATCGGGAAGAAAATCAATAGGAGGTCAACATGCAGGAAGAAAATGTAAAAGAAAAAGAAACGACCGCAGAAGAAACGTGTGAAGAAGTAAAAGAAGACGTGAAAGAAACGGTCAGTGAAGAAACTACTCCTGAAGAAAAACAGGAAGAAACAGAAAACAAAAAAGAAGACAAAAAAGGCGCAAAATTCGGCAAGAAAAAGCGCATCGAGGAATTAGAAGAAGAGAATGCAAAACTGAAGGAAGAACTTGCGGCAAGTAAGAATGCTTACTTTAAAGCATATGCAGATGCTGAAAACTTAAAGAAACGTCTGCAAAGTGAAGCTGACAACGTTCGTAAATACCGTATTCAGGGATTTGCCACAGAAGTGCTACCGGTTATTGATAACTTAGAGCGTGCACTGGATGTCAAGGTAGATGATCCTAACGTAAAAAATTACGCAAAAGGATTTGAAATGATTTACCAGCAGCTGGTGCATATTCTGGAAATGGAAGGCGTAAAGGAAATTGAGGCAAAAGATAAGCCATTTGATCCAAACTTCCATCAGGCATTGATGCAGGAAGCCAAAGAAGGCGTAGAACCTGGTATGGTTATCGAAGTTTTACAAAAAGGATATATGTTAAAAGACCGCGTATTGCGTGCAACGCTTGTTAAAGTAAGCGAATAAAAGGAGGAAACGATTATGAGTAAGATTATTGGTATTGACTTAGGTACAACAAACAGCTGTGTTGCTGTCATGGATGGTGGGGACTGCAAGGTTATTACAAACCCAGAAGGTAACCGTACAACTCCATCAGTCGTAGCATACAAAAACGGAGAACGTATCGTTGGTGATGCTGCAAAACGTCAGGTAGTAACAAACAAAAACACAGTAAGTTCTATCAAACGTTTAATGGGTACAAATGAAAAAGTAGAATTAGAAGGCAAACAATATACACCACAGGAAGTAAGTGCAATGATCCTTCAGTATTTGAAAGGTTATGCAGAAGATTACTTAGGTGAAAAAGTTGAAAAGGCTGTTATTACAGTTCCTGCATATTTCAACGATGCACAGCGTCAGGCAACAAAAGATGCTGGTAAAATTGCTGGTTTGGAAGTAGAACGTATTATCAACGAACCAACTGCAGCAGCACTTGCTTATGGTATTGATAAGACAGACAGTGAACAAAAAGTATTGGTTTATGACTTAGGTGGTGGAACATTTGATGTTTCTATCCTGGAACTTGCTGATGGAACATTTGAAGTATTATCTACAAATGGTGATACTCACTTAGGTGGAGATGACTTCGATAACGTTGTTGTTGACTGGATGGTAGATACATTCAAAAAAGAAAACGGCGTAGACTTAAGAAAAGATACAATGGCTATGCAGCGTTTAAAAGAAGCTGGTGAAAAAGCTAAGAAAGATTTATCAGGTATGGTACAGACACAGATTTCCTTACCATTTATCTCTGCTGGAGCTGATGGACCACTTCACTTTGAAGCAACATTAACACGTGCAAAATTTGATGAAATGACAAAACACTTAGTAGAACGTACAATGGAACCAGTACGTAACGCATTACGTGATGCTGGTTTAACAAAGAACGATATTCACCAGGTATTGTTAGTAGGTGGATCTACTCGTATCCCTGCTGTACAGGAAGCTGTTAAGAATGCATTAGGTAAAGAACCAAACCGTTCTGTAAACCCTGATGAAGTAGTTGCTATGGGTGCAGCAATCCAGGGTGGTGTTATCGCTGGTGATGTAAAAGATGTATTATTGTTAGACGTTACACCATTAAGCTTAGGTATTGAAACAATGGGTGGCGTGATGACTGTATTAATTCCACGTAACACAACAATCCCTACAAGTAAATCACAGATTTTCTCAACTGCTGCTGATAACCAGCCTGCTGTAGATATCCGTGTATTACAGGGTGAAAGACCAATGGCAAACGACAACAAAGAGTTAGGTATGTTTAAATTAGACGGTATCGCTCCTGCACGTCGTGGTGTGCCTCAGATTGAAGTTACATTTGATATTGACGTTAATGGTATCGTTCACGTATCTGCAAAAGATAAAGGAACAGGTAAAGAACAGTCTATCACAATTCAGAATACAAGTGGTTTAAGTGATGAAGAAATCGATCGTATGGTTCGTGAAGCTGAAGAACACAAAGCTGAAGATGAAAAACGTAAAGAAGAAATCGATTTACGTAACCGTGCTGAAGGATTTATCGCTCAGATCGACTCTATGTTAGCAGACAATGGTGATAAGATTGATGCTAACCAGAAAGAAGAAACTCAGAAACTGCGTGATGATTTACAGAAATCATTAGATGAAAACGATATGGAAGCTGTTAAGACAAAACTGGAAGCTTTGGAAAAAGCAGCTCAGGCAGCTAGTGCCCAGATGTATCAGCAGCAGCAAAATACTGGTAATCCAGGTGGAGATGCTGGAAACAACAACGATGACAATGTCGTAGACGCAGAATTTGAAGAAAAGAAATAAAACGACGAAACGACTACAAATCCTAGTGCTTGCGCTAGGTTTTGTATGTTGTGGTCTACTTGCGTTTTATGTGTATACATCGCATAAAACCATGGATAGTACAGAATTCTATCATCCATATGTTCAAGTAAACAAGGAAGCGGCATTGTATCAACTGAACAAGGATGAATACGAAGGATTTGCGAAAGTTTATCCTAATGTAACCATGCAACTGGAAGATGAGGATAAACAGGATATGCATACCGCATATTTTAAATTAAAAAATCAGGATGTTTATGTAAAAGCAGAAGATGTAAAAGAAGCAGGTGCACTTACTAAACAAAAAATGACCAGCAGGTATCTTCCATTTAATGAATCTATCATAACCAAAGATACTTATACTATAAAAGATATGGAAAACAAAAACCTAGTGGTGATGCATCAGGCACACATATATCCAATTTATATGAAAGATAAAGATCGAATTGGTGTTATGATTGATGATCAGATGTATTTTATTGACCAGCAGGATATTAAAGAAACAAAGCAGGTAGAAAATACAAAAGAAGAAGTCGCAAAAGATGTTCCTGTATTTATGTATCATTATTTCTATTCGAAAGCGAATGGAGAAAAGGCAGAAAATGGGAACTGGCTGGAAGTGAATGATTTTGAAGATCAGTTAAAATATTTAAAGGAAAAAGGGTATCAAACTGTTTATATGCAGGATTTAGAGTATTTCTTAGATGGTAAAATCCGTTTACCGAAGAAAAGTGTATCCTTAACAGTAGATGATGGAACAAAAAGCATTTATCAATATGCCTATCCATTGTTGAAAAAATATGATATGAAAGCAACCCTGTTTCTGATTACGAATAAATTCAAAGATGGCACATTGCCTGATACCTTTCAAGAAATGAAGGAAAATGGTATGGAATTACAATCACACTCCTATGCGATGCATACTGGTGGATGTGATGGTGGACATGGTGGAGCACTTCGCTGTGTTGATCTGGATACGGGTATCAAGGATACAAAAAAGTCTTTTTCCATTATAGGTGGAGGCTTTGTATATTGTTATCCTTATGGTGATGTGACAGAAAGTGCGTTAGAAATTATGAAAGATAGCGGCGTACGTATGGCTTTTACAACAAATTATGGTAAAATAGAACCCGGTATGGATAAGCTGCAGTTGCCAAGAGTCCGTATTTTTGGGGAATCAGGGCTATCGCAGTTTATATACAGTCTTGATGAGTAGGAAGGTGATCCGATATGAGTGATAAGAGAGATTATTATGAAGTCCTTGGTATTCAAAAAGGGGCAAGCGACGATGAAATAAAACGTGCATATCGTAAGATGGCAAAAAAATATCACCCGGATGTCAACAAGGAACCGGGTGCTGAAGAAAAGTTTAAAGAAGTAAATGAAGCATATGAAGTGCTGAGTGATCCTCAGAAAAAAGCAACTTATGACCAGTTTGGATTTGCGGGCATGGATGGTGCCGGTGGATTTGGCGGAGGTGCTGGTGGTTTTGATGGATTCGGTGACTTCTCTGATATCTTCGGTTCTTTCTTTGGCGGAGGTTTTGGAGGCGGTGGAAGCCGTCGTCAAAGCAATGGTCCACGTAAGGGCGATGATCGTTTCATGCAGATGAGAATCGACTTTATGGATGCCATCTTTGGAAAAGAAGAAGAAATCAATATTGATGTAGATGAATTATGTAATGAATGTAATGGTACAGGCGCACGCAGTAAATCCGATATCAAGGGATGTAGTCGATGCGGTGGTACAGGACATGTGACGACACAGCAGCGTACACCATTTGGCGTATTCCAGAGTCAAAGTGTTTGTCCGGATTGTAATGGTACAGGTAAGACAATTGTTAATAAATGTCCAAAATGTCATGGTAAAGGTTATGAACATAAACGTGTGAAACTGAATATCAAGATTCCTGCAGGTATTCAATCTGGTCAGCAGGTTCGTGTGCCAAATAAAGGAGAACGTGGTGTGAATGGAGGGCCAAATGGAGATTTATATATCGAAATTCTGGTAAGCCGTCACAAACAGTTTACACGCGATGGAAATGATATTCGTATCACCATTCCTATCAGTGCAATTGATGCGACACTTGGCTGTAAGGTGGATGTGCCAACCGTTTATGGTGATGTGGAATTGACCATTCCAGCAGGTACGCAATATGGTCAACAGTTCCGTTTAAAAGGCAAAGGTGTGAAATCACCACGTGGTGGTCAGGGTGATCAGTATGTGGAAGTGAAGGTAGAGATTCCTACAAAGATTAGCCGTGATGAGCGTGAACTGTATGAAAAGATCAAGAATAAGAAGGAACATGAGAGTCCTTTTGAGAAGTTTAAGAATGCGTTTAAATAAGTGAGATTGAGAACCCAGGGTATGGGTTCTTTTTTTGATTTTGGAGATGTAATTCGAATATATTTAATAAAAATAAGAAAATGTAAAGGGATCCATTTAAATATAAGATATAATGTATTATAATGATCTAAACATGATGTTTAAAAGTGAGGGATTATATGATTGCTGATTTATTCTTATAAAAAATTTAAAAATGTATGGTTAATAAAATGAGAGGGTTAAGAAGTATTATGCAAAAGAAAAAAATAGGTATTATTGATGCAGATTTATTAGGACGAAAAAAACATAGGTTTCCGAACTTGGTTTGTGAAAAAATATCTGCATATTGGAAAGAAAAAGGAGCTGAAGTTGAACTAAAATTAGATTATGATAATCTTGAAGAATATGATGCAGTTTATATTTCAAAAGTGTTCACAGATACTCCTGTTCCTCGATGGATTGAGGAAGGAATTGATAGGGAGAATGTGAAGACGGATTTGCCTTCAAATATTCATGTTGGAGGTACAGGCTTTTTCTTCGCAAAAGCACCAAATTTAATTGATGAAATTGAACACCATATGCCAGATTATCATTTATATGATGACTGGATTAATAATGAGTTAGTTAAAGCAGAAGAAAAAACTATTAGTGAAAACGAAGAATTCGATAAAACTGCTTTTCTGGCTCAATTTCGAGAATATCAAGAATATAGTATTGGCTTTATGACAAGAGGATGTTTTAGAAAATGTCCATTTTGCGTAAATCAAAAATATGACCATGTGTTTAATCACAGTCCATTAGAAGAGTTCTTTGATAAATCTAGAAAGAAAATTTGTTTATTGGATGATAATTTCTTTGGGTGTCCTAATTGGAAAGAAATGTTGCAACAATTAATTGATACTAAAAGACCATTTAAATTTAAACAAGGATTAGATGAAAGATTATTAACTCAAGAGAAAATTGATATGTTATTTGGCTCTAAGTATGATGGAGATTATACTTTTGCTTTTGATAATATATCTGACTATGATTTAATACATAAAAAACTGCAAATGATTAGATATAATGAAAAAAGTAATAGACATAGTATAAAATTTTATGTTCTAGTTGGTTTTGAGTCTACGGATTATGTTGATATTGAAAACTGTTTTAAGCGTATTGAATTATTATTTAGATATCAATGTTTACCTTATGTAATGAGATATCAAAACAAAAATGAAGCTCCTTGGAAAGTTTCTAAATATAGATCTTTATATGTTACAATTGCAAGATGGGCTAATCAACCAAGTATTATTAAGAAAATGAGCTTTAGACAGTTTTGTGAAGCAAATCAAGCACTACATAAAACAGAAGGAACTTTATGTTCTTCTATGAAAAGTATGTTAGGCTTTGAAAAGGAATTTCCTGATATTGCAAGAAAATATTTTGATATGCGATATGAAGATATGAAGTGTTATTAGGAGACATGATTATGAGTTTTTATGATGATTGGTTAGATGCGATAAAAAATAGTGATGATGACATTGATTATTTAGAAGCGTTTTTAAAAAAGAAAGACTATACCTTAAGAATTTTACATTCTGGAAATAATGAACAAGTTGAAGTGTTTTGTAGAATACTTTTAAATTATGATTTCAAAAAAATTATTGATTTGATAGATGATAATTATATATCAGAGTTAAATTGCTCAAAAGTTATTCAATTTAGTAATCTTGAAAATGGAACATATAACTTAGTAAGAGTATTGTATGGTCATAATGAGGGACTATCATATCCTGAGATTGGTAGAGCATTAGTAGGAAGCGAAGAGACTAATGCAGCAACAAAATACGGTGAAAATCATTCAAAGTTAGGTCGAGACTTTGAATTGGTAACTATAACTGATAGCAAACCTTCAATTGTGAAAAATACAGTGTTTGGAGAATGTTTTGCTTTTCTAGAAAGGGATCAGCAAATTAAACTTTTAAAAGTTTTAGGATTAAGAGATCCTGTAATAAAAAATTTGATTGCAAATTCCAAAAAAGGAATTGTTTATTATATGGATGAGTGCAACTGTTTATCTGAGAGTACGAGAATTAGAAGAAGGAGTAATGTTAAAAAATTATTTGAATTAATATTCGAAGGTAATACTGATTCATTTATTAATAACATAATGTGGTAGTACTATGAGCTTAAAAGATATAGAAATAAAAAGATCCTATGAAACAGGACCACAGGAAAATGAGTTAATTAATGATTTTTATTTACCTATATTGGAAAATTCAATTAAGTATTATAGAATAGCAGGCTTTTTTAGTAGTTCTAGTTTGTGCATAGCATTGCGTGGTGTAGAGGCTATTGTTTCTAATGGTGGTAAAATTAAATTATTAATTTCTCCAGAATTATCAGATGACGATTATAATATTTTAAAACAAAGTGAGTTTAAAAATACGAATATATTATATAAAAATTTTGACTTAAATGATATCAATGAAAATGATCATTTACGCTTATTTGCTTGGCTTTTGGCTAATGATAGATTAGAGATTAAAATAGTAGTTAACAAAAATATTCAACATAGCTTATTTCACCAGAAAGTAGGTATTATGATGGATAATGAAAACAATATGGTTTCGTTTAGTGGTTCTATTAATGAAACAGCACAAGCTTGGTTAAATAATATTGAAGAATTTAAAACTTTTAAGTCATGGGTAGATGGTCAAAGTGAGTATTTACACGATGATTTGAAGAAATTTGTAGAATTTTGGAATAATGACAGAAGTGATTATGCTATTGTTTATGATATTCCTACTGCTCTGAAAGATGAGATAATTAGAAGAAAGCCTAAAGATATTAATGAATTATCAATAATGAGGAGATTTGTGAAAAGAAGAAATAGTAATGAATTAAAACTATCTTTATTTCCTCATCAATTAAGAGCTGTTGAAGCATGGAAAAATAATAATCGATCTATTTTAATGGAAATGGCCACTGGTACTGGTAAAACAAGAACTGCTTTAGGATGTATGACCGAATTGTTAAAGGAAAATGAATCATTTTTAACTATAATTGCAACACCTCAAGGAACTTTATCAAGACAATGGAAGATAGATGTTGAAGAGTTAAAAATCAATGTAGATTTTCAAATGATTATTGATGGTTCAAATTATAAATGGGTTACAGAATTAGAAAAGATTATTTTAGATTTTTCTTTAGGAATGTATTCTACAGGTATTATTTATACTACTCATGCTACAGCTTCTGATTCCAAATTTATCAAAGCTATAAATAATAGTTCGAATCTAAATGTTTTGTTTATCTGTGATGAAGTACATGGAATTGGTTCAGAGAAACAAAGAAATGCATTATTACCAATATATAATTATCGTATTGGTCTGAGTGCAACACCAGAAAGAATGTTTGATGATGATGGGACTAATTTAATAAGAAAATATTTCGGAAATAAATCATTTGAATTTACAATTGCTGAAGCACTTAACACGATAAATCCTATTACAGGTAAACCGTTTTTAAATAGATATTTATATAAACCAATTTTTGTAGATTTGACAGAAAATGAAATGGAAAAATATAAAAAGTTTTCTCAATTTTTATATCTAATTTTGGATTATTCGCATAACCACTATACTTTCAAGCATTTTGGAGTATAGAAAACCATTCATTTTACCACTAATTTACCACGATTGAATGAGCCTTGATATGACTATAAAATAACACCCAAAAGACATCATTACACCTAAATGGTGTCTTTTTAAAAAGCAGTCAATCATAAGACTAACTGCTTTGTATGTAGGGATATGAAGTTATCAGACAATTTACCAACAAGGTGTCTCCTACCGACCCGATAGCATAGGCAAGAAGAAATCAATTCCACCAGTAAATAGAAATAACCCTAATATTATTGCGACTATTGTTCCTATTCTAATTCTTTTAGTCAGAACAAATACTGCTGGGTGTTTTGGGTCAATATATATGCTATACATTTTTCCTTGCGTCATACCCTTATTTAATCGTTTATGAGATATATTCTGTGTTGTTTGCTCACGATAATATGTTCCGTTATATGTATATTCAAATACTGGAGCTTGTGTAGAAATACCATTGCCACCATAATATGTGTTGTAGCCACAATACACGCCGTCCACTTTTTTTCTACAACACAATAAAGAATACAAATCATTTACTCCAACCAAAATAGATATCAAACCAAAGACAATAGATCCTAATGGCATCACAAATATCTCCCCATATGGAACAAATGAATATACTAAGGAAATAATTCCAAAGCCAATGAAACAAATAAACATAATCAAACAGATAAGTGGCATGACTTTATAGCGTTTCTTTTTCATAATTACAAAACATACTATACCAAATGCTATTGTTAAAAAATAAAGAAAAAATTTCATTGTCTAATCACTCCTATTACAACATTCAATCAGAATTTGTTTCATTATTTTGATTTTGTTTTTTCCATTCCTTATAATCTTTTTTTGTTTCTTGTTGTCTTTTAACATCTTCCATTTTTTCTAAAATCGCTTCTACATCTGGTTGACTGTGCTGTTCTGGTAGAGAATAGAAAATAATGTTATCATCATTTGTATATACTGAAATATTAAAAACCAAATCACTTTCTATAATTTCCTGCATGATATAGGAAATTTCTTCTGCATATTCCTCGTCCGTTTTTCCCTCATTAAGATATATACTTGTTTCTATTTCATACTCTCTTTTTTTCAGATATTCTTCTACACTTTCCTTACCATTCCATTCTGTCGTTGTTGTATGCCCTTGTACTTCAAGTTGATAATTTCTTATAAAAGGTTTATCTTGAAATAAAGGAGTTGCAAGTTCTTCTATTTCATCAGAATAGTAATAAACATGATAACTATCCTCAAAAAATCCAGTATTTCGTGCATATACAGTAGCAATTTGAGAAGAATTTTCTTTACTAGAAACATTTGCCCTAATCCAGTTTAATCCTATTTTTTCTTCTTTGTACTCCTTTACTTCTGTAATGATAAATTCTTCATTGTATTTGCCCTTTAATTTGGATAAGATATATTTTTGTGCTTCTTCACTAGAGTTAAAATCATGCGAATAGCAACTACAACCATTTAATAGTCCCAGACAAAGCACACTTGCTATAATACTCAATACAATTTTTTTATATCGCATAATTGCCACCCCCCAATGTGATTTTATGATTTAATACAGTTCTACAAACTTGAATTTTCAAATTAGTCTTTGCAAATAACCTTTGAACCTTCACCATCAATTACAATTCCCTGACGGTTGTTAATTGGGCATAGATTCAAATCCGAAAACTCAGCCATTATTTTCTCGGTAACTTTCTTAAATGGTGCTGTAAGATAATGCGGAAGAACATAGAAATCAATCAAATCAAGCCCTGCATCATCTTCTTGTGAGTAGTCCTCTGGCTTTTCATCCATTTGCTCGATATATTGGATGCTTGGAGCGCATATAATTGCGCCTGCCGACTCGCCGATCATCAATTTTCCATTTGCCAATTCCTTTTTCAGTAGCCCATCAGCTCCCGTTTTACGGAGCTGGTCCATAAGAAAGAAAGAATTTCCGCCGGTAAAATATATCACATCTGCTTCTTCAAAAACAGACTGTATCGTTGAATAAGCCTCCGTTGAAATATCAATTTCAGTTACGATTGCTCCCAACTTTTTGAATAATTTTCGAGCCGAGCCGACATAACCGATGTAGCCTTCACGCAGTGAAGCTGTTGGAATAAATGCGACTTTCTTATTTTCAATTTCTTCCTTTATCAGACTTCCCACACTTGAAAAGTGCGAACATAAAAATAGTTTCATCAATATTCTCCTTTATAAATTCTAATTTACACATATGAAATATAGGTTTATAATCTTACCATTCATTTATGGCATACAAAATAGCAAGTCTTACATTTTTTAACAACTCAGAAGATAGAGTTTCGTATTCTTCAGATAACCCTTTTTTGTGAGCCATATATGCTGGGCTATCATTCCACGAACCCATTGCTCCAAAAACATCCGAAATACTTGCAGCTTCGAACATTTGAAGATTTTGCTGTGGAATTGGTGGTAAACTCAAACCATACTTTTCATCTGGATATTCGCTATAGCCATCTAAAAGGTTTATAGCAGAAGTAAAAATATTAGCAAAATTTTCACACTCAATTTTTTTAGCCAATTCTTTAATCGATAATAATACATCTCGAAATGAGTTAATGTTATTCTCAAAATATGGTTTTTTTGATGGTGGATTAGTCCACTCATGCTCTGAATATAGAATATTCCATTTTTTTTGCATAGAGTCAAATTGCCAATCAGCAGTAAAGTATGTTACTTTTCCGCTTTTGTAAAAACACAAAATGGAACTTTCTGTTGTATTTGAAAATCCTAAAAATTGTCTATCCTTTACTGAATATGGACATAGCAACTTTATATCCTGTATCCCACTTTTCTTTATTTGTTCAAACCACAATGAAACATTAGAAGCGGTATATTTTTCTGTCCTTAAAAATTTCTTTTGAGGTAAAAAGATAAATTCAATTTTATTCTCATATTCTAATTGAGAAAATCTAATTGGTTCTGATAATTGCAACGCTTTTTTGCTCGTCGCTACAATAGATGCAATTTGAAACATTTGTCCATTCATCATTTCGCCTCCTCTTAATATGAATAATACTGTTCTTTCAAAAATTCCAATTTGTCGCTTTTTTCATACCCATATTATAACAGTTCCATATATCCGCCACAATAAAAATCAGCATACCCTTTGAATATTTTCTGCATTGAACATACACACTTTTTCTTTCTTCCTCTTGATTACCCACCACAGAAAAGAAAAAGCCCTGTCAAGAGCCTTGCCACCAATGGTGGTGCTTTGCACTCTTTACTGGGCTTTTTGTTTGCTGTATCTTCCATTCAAGAGGAAATTAAAGACCTCTGTTCCATTTCGCCTTTAGATAATCTTCATAATCTCCCTCGTTAAAGTCTACTTGTGGAGAAGTATTAGGAATGTTTTTTCTGTTATCTACATCTGCAAGTTGACGGAATATCCAGTCATCATAAGGGTTGTGATATTTATACTCTTTCGGTTGTTCTCTGTATCGGTCTAAACCTCGCATTTCCTTATGTACTTTCATCATGCGTTCTATTTTTTGACGCTGTATCAACTGTTTGATTTCCATAAGTTCTTCCACTTCTACAACCTCATTAGAAAGATAATTGCTGATGTACCTAATCAATATGGTTTCCATGTAAAATTTGTATTCGTTTTCATCATCGAAAAATTCATTTTCAGACAGATAATCTAAGGAAACATTGAAGTCCTGTTCCCGTTTAATAATATCCATAATATATGGCTCGGTATGGTCGATATACTTCCATTCTCCCGACAATAATTCATTGGGCGTTACACCCAGCACGTCCATTATCTTCTCTAATGTATCAAAGGTAGGATAATTCACACCACGTTCAATCTTGGAAAGGCTCTGCATATTGATACCGATTTTGTCCGCAAGTTCCTGTTGTTTCATTCCTCTGTGTTTTCTTATGGTCTGTATGTTTTCTCCTAAGAAACTGATTTTCTTTTCATAATGCTCCATAACTTAGTATAACCGCTCCTTTCGTTGCTTCTCTTGGCATTTATAAGCATATCATACTTAATATATATCCAAAAGTCAACAAAAACTTCTTGACAAGTAATTCTAATGGCGTTATTATCGTATCAGATGGAGTGATTAAGCACGCTAGGGTCAATCACACGCTTGAGTAAGCATAGAGAAGATATATTTTCACTTTGATAGCATGAATAAGCATGGACTGTCAGACCGAAAATAGTGGTTTCCAAAAGGGGCTGGCTGGACGGGGCACGTCCCCCAGACGTGTTCGGACAGACAGTTCCTTTTGGAAAGGGAGCGCCTTTAGGCGTTCGTAAAGGGCGTATATGTAACACCGCCCTGCGCATACATGTCATAGTACCTAGAAACTGTGATAAATAAAGGAAAAAACACGATTTTTACTCCGCAAAAAAACGGGAAGTACGAAAGGAGAAATGCACTATAACTACACACAAAAATTTATCCGTTAAGATTGATTACATCAGCATTGTATTTGATACTGCAACCACTGAAGATGTAATCATGCACATTTTAGGTTTACCGACTGATATTTTCAATGTCTATCCGGCAAGCATTAAATACAAAACCTATCAAGCACGCTGGCAGATTGGAGATATTTATGTATCGGGGGACGCAAGAAAAACAGAGGACAACCCACAAGGGTTAGGCTGTTATCTTGTTATGACTGGCAGAGGTTGTGATGATATTTTCCGTATTCTCGACAGTAGGAATTATACCTTTGGGGATATGTTCCGACGCTGTGAGCGAAGATACGGACGGGATAATTTCCATTTCACAAGACTTGATATTGCCATTGATGATAAGAACGAAAAACCATTTTTTACCATAGAGCAGATAAAGAAGAAATGCGAAAAAGAGGAATTTATCTCGAATAGTGAGGGCTACCACTTTGATGAAAGTAAGTTTGATGATTTCGACACCGCAAAGACTGTTTATATCGGTGCTGGAAAATCGGGATTGTCCTACCGCTTTTATGATAAGGATAAGGAAGTCTGTTCAAAACATAATAAGACACTTGATGAAGTCGGCAGTTGGAAACGGACAGAAATGCAACTGCGTGATGATAAGGCTCATGCTTTTGCCATGACATTCAAGGAAAGACCGCTGGAACTTGGAGAACTGGCTTTCGGTCTATTGGCAAACAACCTACGCTTTGTCGTACCAAACAGAAACGAAAGCAATAAGAGCAGGTGGAAAACTTGTCGGTTTTGGGAACGCTTTTTAGGGGCTGTGGAAGTCTTAAAACTGCAAGTACCAAAACAGCAAAATTCCCTTGAGGAAACACAGCAATGGCTCACAGAGGGTGGCGTGATTTCCGCTGTCAAAAGTTTTTACTTCTTGGAAGAACATGACGCATTAGGTGGACTGGAAAAAGTGGGAACTATGCTTGATAAGGCAAGATACAGCAATTCCCTTTCCAGTAAATTAACCGCCCATTTACAGAGGATAAACCGTACCGACCTTATCCCTTATATCCAGTATGACACGAAACATGGGAAAGGGGGTATCTGATGAATAACAACGATATCCCCGTATGGGAAAAATACACCCTTACCATTGAAGAAGCGTCAAAGGATTTCCGTATCGGAGAAAACAAGTTAAGACGATTGGCAGAGGAAAACAAGGACGCTGGCTGGCTCATTATGAATGGCAACCGCATACAGATTAAACGCCGACAGTTTGAACAGGTTATCGACAAATTGGACGCAATCTAATGCAAATGAGCCTTGTATGTGTTATGATGAACACAAGTCATATCAAGGCTCTTTCCAACAAGGAAAGGAGCAGACACCATGAAAGAAAAAAGACGGGATAACAAAGGTCGTATCCTGCATACTGGAGAGAGCCAACGAACAGACGGAAAATACTTATATAAATATGTAGACGCATTTGGAAACACAAAATATGTGTATGCTTGGAGATTGACACCAACAGACCCGACACCAAAGGGAAAGCGGGAAAAACCCTCACTTCGAGAACTGGAACAGCAGATAAGACGGGATATTGAGGACGGTATCGACAGCACAGGCAAGAAAATGACGCTTTGCCAACTTTATGCCAAACAGAACGCACAGAGGGCAAATGTGAAGAAAAGCACACAGAAACAACGGGAACAACTCATGCGGTTATTGAAAGAGGACAAGTTAGGTGCTAGGAGCATTGATACAATCAAACCCTCTGACGCTAAAGAATGGGCGTTACGCATGAAAGACAAAGGCTTTTCCTACAATACCATTAACAATCATAAACGCTCATTAAAAGCGTCATTCTATATCGCCATACAAGACGATTGTGTAAGGAAAAATCCCTTTGATTTCAAGTTAAGTGAAGTCCTAGAAAATGATACCAAAGAGAAAGTCGCATTGACAGAGGAACAGGA